>DATNJD010000162.1:0-18492 GCA_035604075.1 Acidimicrobiales bacterium | reverse complement strand
GACATAGGGAATGGCCACCGCCCACTTGGGTGCGTCGAGCCACGTCTGGCGCACGGTGATGCCGATCGCCGCGCCCCCCCAGACCAGGCAGAGGATGAGGATCTGGGCCCATCCCGAGAGCGCCAGACCGGCCACCGCCGTGTAGGTCCCGGCGATGGCGATGAAGATGGTGGCGTGGTCGGCCCGACGCATCCGCCGTCGTGCCGCGGGCGACCAGCGGACGCGGTGGAACGCCGCGCTCACGCCGAACAAGGCGGCGATGGCGGTCATGTAGACGGCCAGGGCGGCGGCGGACCCGGCCGTCGGAGCCTGGGCGACCACGAACGGAGCGGCGATCACCGTGCCCACGAACGCCACCAGATGGAGCCATCCCCGCAGCAGGGGCCGTGTGGCCGCCACGGCGGGCGCCGGGCCGGGTGTTTCGGGTTCGACGGTCACGGACGGAGTCATGGGGGCAGCCGAATTGGACCGCACAACACCCGGTGGCGTCCAATGCGGCTCCTGCGAACCGGAACCGTCGGGTGACGGCGGCGTCAGGCGGCGTCGGTGTCGGCGCTATCGGCGTCCTGGTGCTCGAACTGCGTACGGTAGAGCTCGGCGTAGACGCCGTCGGCGGCCAGCAGTTCGGCGTGCCCGCCCCGCTCGACGATCCGACCCTCGTCCACCACCAGAATCAGGTCGGCCTCGCGCACGGTCGACAGCCGGTGGGCGATGACGAGCGATGTGCGGCCGGCCAGAGCCGTCTTGAGCGCCAGCTGCACGGCCAGTTCAGACTCGGAGTCGAGGTGGGCGGTGGCCTCGTCCAGGACGACGATGTCAGGCGCCTTGAGCAGCAGCCGGGCGATGGCGATGCGCTGCTTCTCGCCGCCCGACAGCCGGTAGCCGCGGTCACCCACCAAGGTGTCGAGGCCGTCGGGCAGCGACTCGATGAGGGGGAGGATCTGAGCGGCGCGCAGAACCTCCTGGAGCTCGTCCTCGGTGGCGCCGGGTTTGGCGTAGGTCAGGTTGGAGCGGATCGTCTCGTGGAACAGATGGGCGTCCTGGGTGACCACGCCGACGATGTCGTGGATCGACCGCAAGGTGGCGTCGCGCACGTCGACGCCGTTCAGCCGGACGGCTCCCGAGGTCACGTCGTAGAGCCGGGGCACGAGGTGGCTGATGGTGGTCTTCCCGGCGCCCGAGGGACCGACCAGGGCGACCAGCTGTCCGGGCTGGGCTGTGAACGACACGTCGAAGAGGATCTGGTTGGACGGGCTCTGGTCGAGTACCGCCACCGACTCGAGCGACGCCAGCGACACCTCCTCGGCCGTGGGGTACTTGAAGTCGACGTGGTCGAATTCGATGGTGGCCGGTCCCCGGGGGATGGTCTGCGCCCCGGGCTTCTCGTCGATCATGGGAGTGAGGTCGAGCACCTCGAAGACCCGGTCGAACGAGACGAGGGCCGTCATGATGTCGACCTGCACGTTGGACAACGCCGTCAGGGGACCGTAGAGACGGTTCAGATAGGCCACCAGCGCCGTCAATGTCCCGATCGTCAGGGTGCCGTGGACGGTCAGGACACCGCCCCAGCCGTAGGCGATCGCGGTTGCCAGCGAGGCGGTGAGGAGCAAGGCGGCCATGAAGACACGGCTGTACATGGCCGAGGTCACGCCAATGTCACGCACGCGCCCCGCCCGCTGCTCGAAGATCCCCACTTCGTCGTCGGCCCGTCCGAACAGCTTGACCAGGAGCGCGCCGGAGACGTTGAAACGCTCGGTCATCGTGTTGGTCATCTGCGCGTTGAGGGTGTAGCTCTCCCGGGTGATGGAGGCGAGCCGTCGACCCACCCAGCGGGCGGGGAGCAGGAACACCGGCGTGAGAGCCAACGCCACGATGGTGATGGGCCACGACAGGTAGAACATGAGCCCCAGGGTGATTGTCACCCCGATCACGTTGCTCACCACCGACGAGAAGGTATCGGTGAATGCCTGCTGGGCCCCGAGCACGTCATTGTTCAAGCGGGAGACGAGCGCTCCTGTTTGGGTTCGGGTGAAGAAGGAAAGAGGCATCTGTTGGATGTGGGCGAACACCTTGGCCCGCATGTCGAAGATGAGACCTTCGCCGATGCGGGCCGAGACCCAGCGTTGCCACAACGACAGCCCGGCGTCGGCCAACGCCAGAACTCCGATGAGCAGAGCCAGTCCGACGATTAGGTGGACGTCGTGGTGCTTGACGATTCCGTTGTCGATGATGTCTCGGTAGATCAGAGGATTGGCCGCGCCGATCACGGCGTCGACCACGATCAGGACCAGGAAGACGCCGAGCATTCGCCGGTAGGGCGCGGCGAACCGGGCGATCCGCCGGACGATGCCGGGCGGAAGCTTCTGATGGATGACGGATTCGTCCCGGCGGAACGATCGCATGAGGCCGAATGCGGCTCCACCGTGGCCCCGACCCATTCCTCCCATACCCATGCCCATGCTCAACCCTCGTCTTCGTTTGATCGCGAGATCGGAAGTCGTGTGCGCCCGTTGTCTGTATGCCCATCTTCTTCGTGCCTGTGCCCGTGCCCATGCCCGTGCCGGTTACCGACGTCCGACACACCGGAACACCGGCAGTCGCCGTGCTGGCACAGGGCCTCGAGGAGCCGCGCCAGCTCGACGCGTTCGCCGACGGTCAGGCCCCCGAAGATCTCTTCGGCCGTGATCCGCCGGGCACGCTCGAGACGCTCGAGCAGAGCGTGACCGCGCGACGTCAGACTCACCAGGACCGATCGCCGATCGTCGGGATCGGTGGACCGGATGATGAAGCCCGCCGCTTCCACCCCGTCGACCATGGTGGTCACCGAGCGCGGCACGACCTCGAGTCGTGCGGCGATATCGGTCATCTTGAGCGGCTGTCCTGCTCCGGCGACGATCCGTAACACCCGGGCTTGGGCGTTCGTTAGCCCCAGGGGGGCGAGCTGAGCCGACGATCCCAACCGCAGCCGCCGGGCGCAGTGTGTCAGCCGTTCGGCCAGCTCCAGCGTGGTGTCGGGGGAGCGCGGCCGCGTCCCGCTGCCTTCACCGCCGTTGCGTTCTCTCGCCATACGCCCGGGCGTCCTCTCCGTGAGCGGTCCTCATGACTTACTGAGTATAGCTCTCTATGAGAAATACTCAGCACCCACGTCCGACGAGGCGGCCCCAAGCGCGGGCGGCGGGACCGATGAAGCCCTCGGCGCCCTCGCGGCGCGATCGCTGAACCGGGCGGAGGCCTTCCGACCGCCGGGATCAACCCGAGGTCGTCGTTGAAGAAGGCGTCGGCGGGGCCATGGCCGGTTCCACCGGGCTCACGTACACGGTCGAGTCGGACGCGGCGCAGGCCGGGCCCTTGTAACCGCTCGTCGACCCGGCCGGCACTGGGCCCGACCATCCCGGGAATTCGACCGACAGCGAGTACGAACCGGCGAGGCAGGTCAACGACGACCAGGTGACGCTCGAGCCGACCGGGCTCCCTCCCGGGGTGAGGACGGCGGTGACGTCGTGGGTGGGAGAGCTGGGCGCCTGAAGGGTGGGGATCACCTGGCCGTCGGCCCCCACCAGCTGGACGGTGGGGATGCCGCGCAGCGAACAGGGCGTGCCCGTCGTGTCGGTGAACAACACGGCCCCGGCGGGAGAGGTGGATGATCCCCCGATGGTGGTGTAGCCGACCGACGCCGACACCGACGACGCCGCGCAGGCCGCGGCGCGGGCCTCGGTGGTGGTGGTGGTGGAGGGAGAGGAGGTCGTGGTCGCCTTCGGCGAGGGACTGGAGCAGGACGAGAGAGCCACGACGGCGACGGCGCCGAGGACCGAGGCCACGAGGACCGCCCGCCTCCGGGAGCCGCCCGCGGGCAGAGACGGTGGCGGGATCATGCCGGTGTCACCGCCGAGGGCGGCGGGATGGGGCCCGGGCCGGTGGCCAGGCACGTGTAGGAGCCGGCCGGGTTGGCCGCGTCGGGGAGCGTGGGCGGTGTGAGGAAGGCCGGGGCGGCCGTCAGGTCGATCATGTCGAGAACGGCGTTGGCGTTGGCGTCGCGCCGGGTGAGGGCGGGCAGATTCCATTTCGTCTCCACCGTCTTCAGGATGGAGGTGTGGTCGTAGACGGTGTGCGACACGAAGTCACGCTTGGCGTAAGGCGAGATCACGCCGGCGGGTACCCGGAAGCCGTACATGTCGAAGCCGCCGGGCAGGTAACCGGGCGGCAGGGCCGGGGGTATGTCGTCGGGGGTGACGGCGGCGGGCGGCGGCACGTGGTCGTACCACCCGCCCCACTCGTCGTACGTCCAGATCATCAACGTCTTCGACCACTGGGGCCCGTGCAGGACGGCCTGGACCACGTCGGACAGGTACTGGTCCCCGAACTGGATGTTCTGGGGGTTCTCCTCCGACTGGTTGCTGTAGTTGGGCTCGAGCAGGGAGAACTGGGGCAGCTTCCCGGCGGCCGCGTCGCGGAAGAACTCCGCCATCTTCACGAGCTTGTCGGGGTACCCCGGCTTCGTGAGCAGGGGTAGGTAGGTGCCGATCGAGGGCAGGTCGGAGTAGTAGTCCTTCCAGGTGATCCCGAAGCGGTTGAAACTGTCGAAGATGGTTCCGTTCGGCGGCAGGGCCATGGGGAAGGTGTCGTTGATGAGGCCGAGCGACGTGGCCGAGATGAGATAGCGGCGGTTCGGGTCGGTCTGGCACATCGTCGAGCAGAACCACCGGTCGGCGATGGGGAAGGTGCTGGCCAGTCCCCAGGTGAAGGGGATGTCCTCGCCCGTGAAGTAGCCCATCGACTCCCCCGAGGACGAGGTCACGAATCCCCGGTTGGTCCCGTTGTCGTAGGAGCCGTGGCCGACGTTCCAGTCGTTGCCCACCCCGCCCGTCTGGCATTCACTCGGCATGTGGAAGGCGTGGACCAGGTTGCCCCTGCCGTCGGGGAGCGCCACCGTGGGCGTCCCGTCGTGACCTTTCGGGAAGGTGTCTCCCCGCCCGAGCATGCCCAGCAGGTTGTCGAAGGAGTGGTTCTCCATCATCACCACGACGATGTTCTCGATCTCGGGCAGCGATTCGGTCCCTGGCGCCACCGCCGGGTTGGGTAGAGACCCCGGTTGGCGGACGGCGGACGCGGCCAGTCGCAGACCCGGTGGCAGGGCCCGGGCGCGTCGGGCCGAGGACGAAAGACCCCATCCACCGAGGACGAGTCCGCCGGCACCGGCGGCGGCGGCGCCGAGCAGGGCGCGGCGGCTCACCATGGGGGCGGCCTCTCCGGACCCTGAGCCGGTCCCGGGGACGCTCGCAGTGTGGTCCATGTCGATCTCCGTCACGGTCGGGCGCCCTCCGGATCGCCCTCCGCCGGAGGACCTGGGATGACGACGGGAGCGACCGTAGTCCAGTCGTCCCGCCGGCTTCAGCGCGTCCCCCACCGAGACCTCGGGAACAATTCGTTCTCTCTCAGCGGTGTCCGCCGGACACAATGGGCGTTCGGTATACCGTTTCAAAACGTGACCATCGACCGTCGTCGCTTCCTCCAGCGGTCCGGCTTGGGCGCTGTCGGGACGTTGGCGGCGCTGTCGCGTGGCGGCGTGGCCGACGCGGCCGAGTCGGTGACACCGACGGGGAGCGGCGACGCCACGCTGGCCGCTGTGTCCTTCGAGGGCCTCCACCAGGCCGGGATCGTGACCCCGGCGCCGCCGGCCGCATCGTTCGCAGCGCTCGACGTCACGGCCGAGAACAGCGCCGGCCTGGCCGATCTGTTCAGGACCATCACCTCCCGGGCCCGTTTCCTCACGGCCGGCGGCGTCCCGCCGGCGCGCGGCACCCAGAGTCCTCCGGCGGACAGCGGAACGCTCGGACCCGATGTCCCGCCCGACGGGCTCACCGTCACGCTCGGCGTGTCCTCCACCCTTTTCGACGACCGCTTCGGATTGGCGGAGCGCCGGCCCATCCGCCTGACGGCCATGCAGGCCTTCCCGAACGACGACCTCCGGCCGGCGTGGTTGGGGGGCGACATGATGCTCCAGCTGTGCGCGGGATCGACAGACACCGTGCTGCACGCCCTCCGCGACATCGCCGGCCACACGCGCGGCGCCATGCAGGTGCGGTGGCGGATCGACGGTTCCCTGTCGCCGCCACGGCCGTCCGGGGTGCCCCGCAACCACCTCGGCTTCATGGATGGCATCGCCAACCCCGTGGTCACGGACCCGAAGGTGGCCGACCAGCTCTTGTGGGTGGTGCAGGGCCGGGGCGAGCCGGGGTGGGCGGTGGGCGGCAGCTACCACGTGATCAGGCTCATCCGGATGGACATCGAGGCCTGGGACCAGGTCTCGTTGCACGAGCAGCAGACGACCATCGGTCGGTACCGGGCGAGCGGGGCTCCCCTCGGGATGGCCACGTACACAGACATCCCCGACTACGAGAAGGACCGGCACGGCCGGCACGTGCCACTCGGCGCCCACATCCGGCTGGCCAATCCCCGGACGGCGCGCACCGAGCCCACCCGCATCTACCGGCGCGGCTACAACTACGACCTCGGTACCGATGCCAACGGCAACCTCGACATGGGCCTCATCTTCAATTGCTTCCAGCAGGACCCGATCCGCCAATTCGAAGCGACCCAGAAGCGGCTGATCAACGAGGGCCTCTCAAAGTTCATCAGCCCATTCGGCGGAGGGTTCTTCTTTGCCTTGCCCGGCGTCCGTCACGCCCAGGACTGGTTGGGCCGGGGCCTCATCGGGGGGTGACGGTGGTGTCGGGCGCCCCCGTGCTGTTGCTCACCGGGCCACCCGGTTCGGGAAAGTCGACCGTCGGCCCTCTCGTCGCCGGTCGTTTCGACCATGCCGCCACATTGGAAGCCGACTGGTTCTTCACCACCATCACCGGCGGTTTCATCAAACCCTGGCTCCCCGCCGCCGACGCCCAGAACCACACACTGCTCCGGGCCTGCGCCTCGGCCGCCGCCGCGCTGTCACTGGGTGGGTACACGGTGGTGGTGGAGGGAGTGCTCGGGCCCTGGAACCTCCATGTCCTCCTCGACGAACTGGCGCGGGCGCACGCCGACGTGCACTACGTCGTGCTCCGCCCGTCGGTCGAGGTGATCCTGGCGCGCGCCGCGGCCCGCGACGCCAGGACCCCGGGGGTCTCTCCGTTGCGGGAGGCCGGACCCCTACGCCAGTTGTGGGAGCAGTTCCAGGATCTCGGTCCTTATGAGAGCCACGTGATCGACAACGGGGCCGGCGACCCCGACGACGCGGCCACCCTCGTCTGGCAAGGCGTCATGAACGGGACCCATCGGCTCTGACGGGCTGCCGCCGGGTAGGGCTCGTCGGCTGGCGTTACCCGGCGATGAGGTCGGCCAGCAGCGTCACGGTGGGATTGCCGGCCGTGAGCCAACTGTCGTCGATGCCGAGCCGGGCGAGCAGCCGGGCGGCGCGCACCATGATGGCGCCGCTGCGCAGGGCGGCGAAGACCTCGAACCATTTGAGGTCACGGAGGTCGCGATCGAGACGTGACCGGTAGGCCTCGATGGTGGCGGTGCGGTCGGGGAAGCCGGGAAGGTCGCCCCCGCACCGGTCCACCGTCATCTGGTGCAGGACGAGGTGCCAGGCGAGGTCCAGCTCGCAGGGGCCGACCGACGCCATCTCGAAATCGAGAACGGCGGTGATGGTCATGTCCTCGCCCACCAGGATGTTGCCGAGCTGGACATCGCCCCACAGCAAGGACGCCGGGGGCTCGGGATCGGGCAGCCGGTCGCCACACCAGCGCAGGGCATCGCCGAACACCGCCGGCGCGTCTCCTTCGGCGGCCCAGGCCAGATAGCGCCTCCAGCGCTCCAGTTCGCCGGCCAGCGTGGCGCCGGGGCGGGCGGAAGCGCCGGGCAGGAAGCCGAGCTCGGCGGCGTCGACGTCGATCCGGTGGATTCCGGCCAGGAGGTCGAGGAACCCCTCGTGCAGCCGGCTCTGATCGGCGGCGTCCGACTCGGCCAACCAGCCCGTGCGGAGGAAGGGCTTGTCATTGCGGACGACGCGACCGGCGACACGGGGCATCAGTAGGAAGGGCGCGCCCAGCCAGCCGGGGTCGAGCTCGACGGCCAGCGGGACGACGGCGGGAAGGCCGGCCGCCGCCACGATCTCCTGGACCCGCCCCTGGGCGGCGAGGTCGTAGTCGGGGAACAGGCCGTCGCCGGCCGGCGGCAGTCGGGCCACCAGGGACTCGCGGATCTCGTCCTGTTCCGAGGAACGACCGGCGGACCAGTCGACGTCGATCAGGAGGGTCTCGCTCGACAACCCGGTGGCGGGCTGTCCGACGGGGGCGACGGAAAAGTCGGGCGCATCGGGCCTCGCCGCCCGGAGCCAGCGCGTGAACCCGGCGCGCACCGCCTCGAGGTCGCGTGCTTCGGAGATCCCCATGGACTTCGCGACACTATCGTCGGCGCGATGACGACGATCGCCGAGCTGCTCCTGGCGCGCGCCGCCGATGACGCCACCGGACTGCGGTTCGGCGACGCCTCGTGGACGTGGCGCCAGGTGGTGGAGGAGTCGGCGGCACGGGCGTCGTGGTTGGAGGACCTCCGGCTCCCCGGTCCCTTTCACATCGGTGTCCTGCTCGACAACGTTCCCGAGTACCTGTTCCTCCTCGGCGGGGCGGCGCTGGCGGGCGCCACGGTGGTGGGCATCAATCCGACACGGCGCGGCACCGAGCTGGCCGGCGACATCCGGCACACCGATTGCCAGCTCCTCGTCACCGACACCGGCCACCTGCCGCTCATCGAAGGCCTCGACACGGGCGTGGAGCGCCGCCGCGTGGTCGTCATCGACGAGCACGAGGGCACCGGCCATACCGACCATGCCGGCCATGCCGGCCATGCCGGCCATGCCGGCGACGTTCTCGACCGGGGACCCGGGAGCAACCGCCCACAGCCCCCCGGTCCCGAGGCGCTCTATCTACTGCTCTTCACGTCGGGGTCGACGGGGGCGCCCAAGGCGGTGCGGGTGAGCCAAGGCCGTCTGGCCGACGCCGGCCTTTCGATGGCCACCGGCTCCGGATTCGGCGCCGGCGACGTCCTCTACGGCTCCATGCCCATGTTCCACGGCAACGCCCTCAATCTCTGCATCGTGCCCGCCATCGCGTCGGGCGCCTGTCTCGTCCTGCGGCGCCGATTCTCGGCGTCCGGGTTCCTTCCCGACGTCCGCCGCTACGGAGCGACGTACTTCAACTACGTGGGCCGCGCCCTGGCCTACATCCTGGCCACACCGGCGCAGACCGACGACGCCGACAACACCCTGCGCTTCGGTTTCGGAACCGACGCCTCACCGTCGGACATGGCGGCGTTCAAGAAGCGCTTCGGTTGCCCCATCATCGAGGGATACGGATCGAGCGAGGGGGCCATCTCCATGAGCCGGGTCCCCGGGACGCCGCGCCAGGCCATCGGGATGCCGCCGCCGGGGACAGAGGTGGCCATCGTCGATCCCGTCACGGGCACGGAGTGTCCCCCCGCCCGCCTCGATGGCGCCGGCCGGTTGCTCAATGCGTCGGACGCCATCGGTGAGATCGTCAGCCGCAACGGAGCCGGGCGTTTCGAGGGTTACTACGCCAACGAGGAGGCGGAGGCGGAACGGACCCGTGGCGGTTGGTTCTGGTCCGGCGATCTCGGCTACCGCGACGAGGACGGATTCTTCTACTTCGCCGGCCGGCCCGCCGACTGGCTGCGCGTCGACGGGGAGAACTTCGCCGCCGCCCCGGTGGAGCGCATCCTGTCGCGTCTGCCCGGCGTCGTCACCGCCGCGGTCTATCCGGTGCCCGATCCGCAGACCGGTGACCAGGTGATGGCCACCTTGGAGCTCCGCCCCGGCGCCACCTTCGATCCGGTCGCCTTCGTCGCATTCCTCGCCGCCCAGGAGGACCTGGGCACCAAGTGGGCACCGCGCTTCGTCCGCATCGCGCCGCAGATGCCCCTCACCGGTACCAACAAGGTCGACAAGCGGCCACTGCGTTCGGTCCGATGGACGACGGACGATCCCGTGTGGTGGCGTCCCTTCGGCGGCCGCCACGACGACGGGGCCTACCGTCTGCTCACCGCCGCCGACACCGTCGACCTGCGCCGTCAGTTCGAATCCCACGGGCGGACCGCCCTTCTCGACTACTGAGAGCAGGAGACCGGTGACCGATACCGAAGGAACCGACGGAGTCATCCCACCTCTCGTGCTCGTGGCTCTGAAGGACCGGATGCATACCCGTCGATTCAGTGCCCCCGACGATCCGGGCCACATCGACACCGTCCTCGGTGCCGGCGACAGCGCCCTCTGCGTCGTCGACGACGGGCCCGATCACTGCATGATCGGCCGGCCGGTGGGGCGGTCACCCGACGGCTGCGTCTATGTCCTCGTGGCCCGCATCTCGCTGTACGGCTACGAACAGGTCCGCGACGGCGAGATCCCCCTCGACGACGCCTTCGCCGACGGCCGCGCCATCTCGTTGGTCGGCATCTTCGAGGTGGAGCAGAGGGTGGAGAACGTGCTGGTGATCGAGCACTACCGGAGGGCGGACCGGGTCCCCGACCTGTACCTCCCTCCGAGCCCGTTCGTGGAATTCGACGACGTGCCGCCGGAGGTGCAGTAACCGGAAGGAGCCGCCGGAGGTGCAGTGACCGGAGGAAGAGGAGCCAGCCTTCGGGCGGTCTATCCCTCTACGGCGAAAGGACCGGCTCCCAGCCCGCCCCGGCCGCCGACCGCCGCGCCGCGTCGAGCACGGCCATGGCCGCCATCCCGTCGGCGAAGGTGGGTAGCGCCGGTTCGGCCGCCACCTCGAGGCCGAGGATCCGGCCCCGGAAGGCCCGGGCCAGGGCCGTGTATGGCGCCAGGTCGATCCCCGTCGAGTGGAGCAGGTCGTAGGCGGTGACGAGGAGGTCGGCCGGCGGCGCCACGGGGGCGTCGGTCACCATGTCGGGTGGCACGTCGAGGGCGTGGTCGCCGTGCCGGTCGGCCACCCGGACGCTGTCGCCGGCGATCGACAGGGTGCCCTCGGTGCCGGCGATCCTCGTATGGATCAGCATCGGGCCCCAGGAGGCGGCGCTCGACTGCAGCACCCCGTCCACACCCGTCCGGAGCCGGAAGTGGAGCGTGTAGGCGTCCTCGGCGCTCCAGCCGCGGTCCGACACCTGGACGAGGCCGGCGCTCACCGCCTCGAATTCCCCGAGCGAGGAACGGACCTGGTCGATCAGGTGGGTGGCGTGGGCCCCGAGCCAGCCGCCGCCCTCCGAACCCTCCGACCACCACGACGGGACCTCGGCCCCGGGATCGGCCAGCAGCGGGATGTGGAGAAGGAAGGTGGCCAGCCGGGGCCGGCCGATAGCACCGTCGGCGATGGCCCGCGCCGCCAGCCTCTGGCCCGTCGCCCAGCGGAACTCGGCCCCCACCAGGTGCACGAGACCGGCCGTCTCGGCCGCGGCGAGCATGGCCGCCGCTTCGGCCGTGTCGCGGGCCAGGGGCTTCTCGCACAGCACGTGCTTGCCGGCGGCCAGCGCCTGCAGGGTGAGGGGCCCGTGGGTGTGGGGCGGCGTGGCGATGGTGACGGCCGACACGCCCGGCACCTCGAGGGCCTCGTCGAACGACGTGAGCGCCCGGTCGATGCCGAAACGCTGCGCCCGCGCCGCGGTGCGGGCCGGGTCACGGCCCACCAGACCGACGACCTCGAATCCCGCCGCGCGCAGGGCCGGGACATGGGTGAGGCAGCCGAAGCCCGTTCCAACAACCACGACCCCCACCGTCGGCCTGCCGCCTGCCGTCATCGTCGTCCCTCCGCCTCCCGGTGGTGACGGCGTCGCCGTCACCGTGGCCGGCACCGTACCGGGGGTGGGACAACGCCGGGTGGGCGTCGGACCTATTGTCGAGATCCGGCGCGCACAATCCGGCGCGCACAAGGAGGTCGTCATGGGACTCATGGACAAGGTCAAGGCCCAGGCCACGCAGCTGGCCGACAAGGCCCAGCAGGCCGGACAGGCCGGACAGGCGAAACTGGCCGACATCCAGGCCAAGCGCAAGGGCGACGCCCTACTGCTCGAGCTGGGCGGAGAGGTCTATTGCCAGAAGGTGGGCCGGTCCGACGCCCAGGCCGACACCCGCATCGCCGGCCTGGTGGCGCGGCTCCAGGCCTTCGAGGCCGAGCACGGCGCCGTGGCCGTGACGTCGGCCGATGCCCCCGACGCCGGACCGCCCCCCACCGGCGGCGTGCCCACCTCGTCCATGACCGGCTCGGCCCCGGCGGCTCCGGCTCCGGCCCCGGCGGCGTCGGCCGGCCCCCTTCCCCAGGCCCAGTACGGTTCGGAGCAAAGCTGACCGCACCGTCAGTGTCGCCGGGCGAGGCGGGACGGTCGGGAGAGGGGGGATGCACCGATGGCGTGGGACTTCACGACCGAACCGGAGTTCCAGGAGAAGCTCGACTGGATGGACGCCTTCGTCCGTGACGAGATCGAGCCCCTCGACCTCGTCTTCGGCGGCCGGGCGTTCCATCCTCTCTCCGACACCCTCCGCAAGGTCGTCGACCCGCTGAAGCAGCAGGTGCGCGACCGGGGACTGTGGGCCTGTCACCTCGGCCCCGAGCTCGGGGGCGAGGGCTACGGACAGGTGAAGCTGTCGCTCATGAACGAGATCCTGGGCCGCTCCCAGTGGGCGCCCATCATCTTCGGCACCCAGGCCCCCGACACCGGCAACGCCGAGATCATCGCCCACTACGGGACCGAGGAGCAGAAGCAGCGCTACCTACTGCCGCTGCTCAACGGTGAGGTCTTCTCCTCCTACTCCATGACCGAGCCGCAGGGCGGTTCCGATCCCACCCGGTTCACCACCCGGGCCCGGCGCGACGGCGACGAGTGGGTGCTCGAGGGCTGGAAGTACTTCTCGTCCAACGCCCGGACGGCCTCCTTCCTCATCGTCATGGCCGTGAGCAACCCCGACGTCTCCGCCTACAAGGGCATGTCCATGTTCCTGGTGCCGACCGACACGCCGGGGGTCGAGATCGTCCGCAACGTCGGCCTGATGGGCGAGTCCCTGCACGACGAGGACGCCGGCATGCACGCCCTGATCCACTACAACGAGGTCCGGCTGCCGGCCGACAGCCTGCTCGGGGGCGAGGGCCAGGCCTTCGCCATCGCCCAGACCCGGCTCGGCGGGGGCAGGATCCACCACGCCATGCGGACCGTCGGGATCTGCCAGAAGGCCCTCGACATGATGTGCGAACGGGCGCTGTCGCGCGAGACCCAGGGAAGCCTGCTGGCCGACAAGCAGAGCGTCCAGAACTACGTGGCCGACTCCTACGCCCAGCTGATGCAGTTCCGCTTGTTCGTCCTCTACGTGGCCTGGGAGATCGACGAATACCAGGACTACCGCAAGGTCCGCCACGACATCGCCGCCATCAAGGTGCTCACGCCGCAGGTGCTGCACGACATCGTCCAACGCTCCATCCAGGTCCACGGGGCGCTCGGGGTGTCCAACGAGATGCCGCTCGGGCGGATGTGGATGATGGCGCCGATCATGGGCCTGGTGGACGGGCCCAGCGAGGTGCACCGGGTGACGGTGGCCCGCCAGGTCCTGAAGCGCTACCGGGCGGCCCCGGGGCTGTGGCCGACCGAGCACCTGCCGGAGAAGATCGCCGCCGCCCGCCAGAAATTCGCCGAGTACCTCGAGCTCGAGGTGGCGAACCTCTGATGGCGGGGACACCATCGGGGACACCGTCGGTCGCCCGGTCCGGGGCCCGGCCGGGGGCGACGACGGCCGAGGAGGACGAGGAGCGGACCCGCGGGCTGATCGACGAGGCTCTCCTGGCGCGGTGGATGGACGAACGGGATCTTCCCGGTGCCGGGGAACCCCTCGACGCCGTCTTCATCACCGGGGGTGCCTCCAACGAGCTCTTCGAGGTCCGTCGGGGGGACTACCGGGTGGCGCTGCGGCGCCCACCGCGGATCGTCCCCGCCGGCCGCAACGAGACGATGCTGCGCGAGTACCGGCTGCTGGCCGCCCTGGCCGACACCGACGTGCCCCACGCCCGCGCCGTGGCCGTGTGCGACGACCCCGACCTCATGGGGGGCTGCTTCTATCTCATGGAGTTCGTCGACGGCTGGTCGCCCCTCGGTGGCGGCGGGTGGCCGGCGCCGTTCGACACCGATGCCGAGGGCCGCCGGGGTCTGGCCTTCCAACTGGTGGACGGGATCGCCAAGCTGTCGCGGGTCGACTGGGAGGCCAGGGGGCTGGCCGGCTTCGGTCGTCCCGACGGCTTCCACGAGCGTCAGGTGGACCGGTGGATGAGCCACCTGGCCGCCGTGCAATTCCGCGACATCCCCGGTCTGGACGCCGCCGCCGCCTGGCTGCGGACCCACCAGCCGCGCCGGTACCGGCCGGGGATCATGCACGGTGACTACCAGTTCGCCAACGTCATGTTCCGCCACGGGGCGCCGGCGCGCCTGGCCGCCATCGTCGACTGGGAGATGGCCACCGTGGGCGACCCCCTCCTGGACCTGGGGTGGGTCATCCAGGGGTGGCTCGATCCCGACGAGGAGAGGACCACCGGCAGCTATGTCGACTACAGCGACATGCCCAGCCGGGCCGAGCTTCTGGACTACTACGCCACCGAGAGCGGGCGGCCCGTGGACGACATCGACTACTACGTGATCCTGGCCCGCTTCAAGCTGGCCGTGGTCCTCGAGGCCGGCTACGCCCGGGTGGTGAAGGGCGAGGCCGACAATCCCAAGATGGAAGCGTTCGGTGACGTCGTTCTCTCCCTGGCCGAGAAGGCGGCTGACCTCGCCGGGACGTCGACTCTTCGGTGAGGGTCGTCGACCCCGTGGACCCAGGACCCTGGCGGACCCCGGCCGAGCGCTTCGACCTGACCGGGAAGGTGGCCCTCGTCACGGGGGGGAGCCGCGGGCTGGGGCGGTCGATGGTCCAGGCCTTCGCCGCCGCCGGGGCCGACGTGGTGGTGACGAGCCGGAAGCTCGAGGCCTGCCAGGCCGTGGCCGGCGAGGTGACGGCCGCCACCGGTCGCCGGGCGGTGGCCCTGGCCTGCAACGTGGGGAGGTGGGACGAGCTCGACGGCCTGGTCGAGGGCGCCTACGGGGCCTTCGGCCGGGTGGACGTCCTCGTCAACAACGCCGGGATGTCCCTTCTCTACGCCGAGGTCACCGAGGTCACCGAGGCCCTGTGGGACAAGGTCGTCGACCTCAACATGAAGGGAGTCTTCCGCCTGACGGCCCTGGTCGGGAGCAGGATGGTCCGGGACGGGGGCGGTTCCATCGTGAACGTCAGCTCGGTGGGGTCGATCAGGCCCAACCCGTCGATCCTCCCCTACGCGGCGGCCAAGGCCGGGATGAACAGCCTAACCGACGGGTTCGCCAGGACCTACGGGCCGTCGGTCCGGGTCAACTGCATCATGGCCGGCCCCTTCTTCACCGACGTGTCCAAGGCCTGGGACATGGACGCCATCGCCGTCGGCCTGCAGCGCCACGCGCTGGGGCGCGGGGGCCAGCCCGACGAGGTGGTGGGCGCCGCCCTCTACTTCGCCAGCGACGCGTCGAGTTTCACGACCGGTGCCGTCCTGCGCGTCGACGGCGGGATCCCCTAGACCGCCAATTCGGGCCGGGCGCCCAGCCCGCCCGGTCCCGGGCCGTCAGGCGCCGGAGCCGAAGAAGGGGTTCCGGGGGTCGTCGCGCCCGGCCAGGAGGTCCCCCAGGTCGGGGGTGCCATCGCGTCCGGCCTCGAGCGCCAGGCGGGTGGCCCGGCGGTTGTTCTGGTAGACGGCCGTCTCGTCGGCGGCCGCCGGGTCGACCCAGACGGCGGCGATGAGCAGGAGGTGGTCGACGTCGCCGGCGGCGATGACGTCGTCGGCCACGGCCCACAGGGTCCCCGAGGCCACCCCGGCCTGGGCCGCTCCCCAGGTGAGGCGCTCGTGCCCGGGACCCGAGAGCGGCGCCTTGTTGACGAAGAGGGTGGGCGGTTTCACGGCCAGGCCGGGCCGCAGGACGCAGACGAAGGCCACGTGGCCCGGTCGGGGCATGGCCAGAGCGGTGGCCCAGGCCGACTCGACCGGGCCGCCCCGGGCTCCGAGGACGGTGTTGACGTGGGCGGCGTGGACGCCCGATCCGACGAAGGCCTCGCCGATCCCGGTGCCGTCCCGGGCCGGGGGCGGCGGGGTCACCCCGGCGGCCACGTCGTCGGGGGGTGGGGGAAGGGCTCGGTGCGGCCGTAGCGGTCCATCCGCAGGAGGTCGCTGCCCACGGTCGCCGGCCCGGTGTCGTAGGCGAGGAGCCCGACATGGCGCAGGGTCCGGCCGCCGATCGGGCTGACCCGGTGCAGCGAGTGGCGACCCTCGAAGACGAGGAGCGTCCCCGGCGTCATGGCCAGCGTGGTGACGCTGGAGTGGTCGCCGTCGAGGACCCGGGCCACCTCGCCGTAGCGCTCGTCGTCGGCGCTGCGGATGCGGGGGGCCACCTCGAAGTGCCCGCCGGTGTCGGCGGACTGGATGGCCAGGGAGACCACGAAGTCGGTCTGGTCGAAATGCCACTGGAGCTCGTCACCGTCACCCATCACGGCCAGGTTGAGGGCGCCGAAGGGATCGCCGTAGCGGTAGAGGGGCCCTCGGTCGAGGATGGCGGCCACGAGCCCGAGCACGGGGTCCCACTCGTAGAGCCGGCGCAAGGGCGACGTCCGGGGGATGACGTCGTAGCCCACGGCGGCCACGGCGTAGGGCGCGAACCGCAGGCGGGGATGGTCGGCGGGGAGTTCGAAATCGGGGATCTCCAGGTAGGCCGTCCCGAGACCACCGGAGTGGTGCGCCCGGGGTGCGAGGGACGTGGCGTCCTCCACCAGGGTGGTGACCCCGGCGGCGCCGATGAAGCCCGGGAGCTCGGCGGCCCCGATGGCCGCCAGTTGGGCCCGGGCCTCGGCGACGACCCCCCGGCCCGTGGGCCCCGACAGGTCGGAGAGGGGATAGCGGACGAGGTCGACGAGATCGGAGAGCCCGGTGTCGGTGGCCATGGCGTTGCTCGCGAACATAACCCCGCCACTCGGTGCGGTGTCTTCTTGGTGATGCAAGGTGGCGACTTCCGTGCAGAAAGTGGTCACCAGGAACAGCGCTATTCGTGGTGTGGCTCCGTCTCACCGCGACTTAATCATCAAGTGTGACGATTGTCACCACTTCTCGTGGCAGGAAGGATTGCAGCTGAGGGAACCAACGACAAGGAGAGATAAAGTGAACGTGTCCCGTAGTTTCGTACGGCTGGTATCCATAGCCGTCGTTGTGAGCATGCCGCTTCTCGGCATGTCGGGAGTCGCTTCGGCGGCTGCCAAGGGTTCGCAGAAGTGGTGTGCCCACCACTCGGGCAAGGCCGCCGCCAAGGCCGGCTGCGCCACCACTGGTGGTGGCGGCACCGGCGGTCCTCCGCCGGTGACCGAGATCCAGGTGACCGTCTCCCCGAACCCCGTCATCGAGACGGGTGTCTCGGAGATCCACGCCGTGGTCCAGGTCGAGGCCCAGCCGTCCTTCGCCGGCGACAACGTGTTCATCTACTCGCAGCAGCTGATCAACTCGTGCGAGGACGTCAACTTCAAGTACAACGAGGGCGTCGACGACCCGTCGGTCTCCCAGGGCGAGAGCGCCACGGTGCCCTTGGACAACGACGGCAACGTCACGGTGGAGCTCGACGCCACCGAGTGCGCCCCCGGGCCCAGCCTGGTCGAGGCCGACCTGGTGGCGGCGCCGTACTACACGGCCACCACGACGCTGCAGGCCCAGCCCCCGAACGTGACCCCCGAGGGTCTCACGGCGTTCCCGAACCCCGAGGTCGAGACGGGCGACGGAACCTACAGCGGGTCCAACGTCTACGCCGTCTTCTACTTCGAGGACGCTCCGGTCTACGCCGAGACGCCGGTGGAGATCTCCTCCGCCCAGCTCCAGAACCGCTGCCTCGGTGGCGAGACCTGGGACGCCGGTAACGGCGGCAGCGGCGACGCCACCGGCGGGACCACCACCTTGGACAACGACGGCAACGCGGTGTTCATCTTCGAGGGCATCTCCTGTGCCCCCGGCGACTCGGTGGTCGTCGGTGACGGGGTCAAGTCGGGCGACACCTTCACCACCACCTACACGATCACCGCACCGACACCGACCGTCGCCTGAGCCTCGGTCACGCAATTCCCGACTGACAAACCGGCAAGACGTGGAGAGGG
Source organism: Acidimicrobiales bacterium (assembly GCA_035604075.1). Lineage (GTDB taxonomy): Bacteria > Actinomycetota > Acidimicrobiia > Acidimicrobiales > UBA8190 > Palsa-661. Next base: position 302 of record DATNJD010000162.1, on the reverse strand, counting down.
GGGGCCGTGGGGCCCCCCTCTCTGCGCGTCACCACACCATCTCGTCGGGTGAGTTCGCGGCGGCGTTAAGCAACGATTCGTGGTAGCTCACCTTCTAAGAGCGTCATATTCATCAACTGTGACGATTGTCACCACATCGTGTGGCAGTCAGGATGCATGAGAGGGAAATTGACGACAAGGAGAAGTCCCGTGACCGTGTCCCGTAAGTTTGTGCGGCTGCTTTCGCTGGCCGTCGTTGTGAGCATGCCGGTGATGGGCCTGGCGGGAGTCGCCTCGGCGGCTGCCAAGGGTTCGCCGGCATG
>DATNJD010000161.1:0-3705 GCA_035604075.1 Acidimicrobiales bacterium | reverse complement strand
CGAAGATCTCGGGCACCGAGGCGGCGGCGGCCCGGGCTACCTCGGTGTCGGTGTCCAGCCACGTCCAGCCCAGGCGGCCCGCGGCCAGGCGGGCCACCGTCGATTTTCCCGCTCCCATCATGCCGACGAGGAGGAGACGGTCAGCCACCGCCGGCCGCCGCGGCCGACGGGGGATCCCCGCGTAGTGACGCCCGGAAACTCTCGTAGTTGCGGACGGTCTCGGCCAGCGAGTCCCCGCCGAACTTGCGGAGGACCTCCGATGCCAGGACGAGAGCCGTCATGGTCTCGGCCACCACCCCCATGGCGGGGACGGCGGTGACGTCGGTGCGCTCTTTGAACGAGACGGTCGACTCCTTCGTGACCACGTCGACGGTGCCGAGGACGGGCCGGTTGAGGGTGGCCAACGGCTTCATGCCCAGCCGGGCCACGATGAGGCCGCCGGTCGACATGCCGCCCTCGATGCCCCCGGCGCGGGTGGTGGCACGCTCGTAGGTCCCAGCGTCGGCGTCCCAGGAGATGGAGTCGTGGGCGTCCGAGCCCCGGCGGCCGGCCACCGAGGCGCCCTCACCGATCTCGACGTACTTGATGGCCTGGATGGACATGAGGGCCTGGGCCAGGAGGCCGTCGAGCCGGCGGTCCCAGTGGACGTGGCTGCCGAGGCCGACGGGGGCTCCGTAGACGAGGACTTCGACGACTCCTCCGAGGGAGTCGCCGTCCTTGGCGGCCGCCTTGATGGCACGCACCATGCGCTGCTCGGCGTCGGGATCGAAGCAGCGGACGTCGGAGGAGTCGACCCGTTCCAGGTCGGCCGGGGCGGGGCGGGACTCGTTCTCGACGTGCTCGGGTCCGATGGCCACCACGTGGCTGAGCAGCTTGGTGTCGAGGCGGGCCAGGAGGGCCTTGGCCAGGGCGCCGGCCGCCACCCGGGCCGCCGTCTCGCGCGCCGACGCCCGTTCGAGGACGTCGCGGGCGTCGTCGAAACCGTATTTCTGCATGCCGGCCAGATCGGCGTGCCCGGGCCTCGGTTTGGTGAGGACCTTGGAGGGGAGACCGGGGTGCGGAGACATCTCCTCTTCCCACTTCGGCCATTCGGTGTTGCCGATCTCGATGGCCACCGGCGAGCCCAGGGTGCGGCCGTGACGGATGCCGGCCAGGAGGGTGATCTCGTCGGCTTCGAAGCGCATGCGGGGGCCCCGGCCGAAACCCAGGCGGCGGCGGGCCAGTTCGGCCTGGATCTCCTCCACGGTGATGGGGAGGCCGGCCGGGAGGCCCTCCACGATCACGACGAGGGCTTTGCCATGGGACTCACCCGCCGTCAGGTACCGGAGCACGGAATTCAATCTACCGCCGGGACCCCCCGGTCTCGGGCCTCCCGGTGCCCCGATGGTCTGGGCCCCGATGGCCCCTCTGGGCCCCGATGGACCCCTATGTGCCCCGGTGGAACAGTGCGTGAGCGGCCGGGTTGCCCCAGATGATCGAGATGACGGCCCCGGCGGCCAGGAAGGGACCGAAGGGGATCCGGGACTTACGGTCACCGCCGGTGACGGCGATGACGGCGATGCCGACGACGGAGCCGAGGACGAAGGCGGCGAAGAAGGCCACGAAGGCGTGGCCGTAGCCGAGCCAGCCGGTGGCCAGGCCGATGACGCCCGAGAGGCGGACGTCACCGAAGCCCATGCCCCGGGGGACGACGACGTGGAGGATGTAGAAGCCGGCGAAGGCGGCGGCACCCGAGGCGGCGGCGCGGCCGAGCGATCCCCAGCGGTGATCGACGGCCGAGGCCACGACGAAGAGAGGGACGAGCAGCGCCAGGGTGGGATAGATGATCCGGTTGGGGATGATCCAGCGCTCGAGGTCGACGGCCGAGATGGCGACCATCGAGAGTCCGAAGACGGCATAGGCAGCGAGGACGACGTCGGCGCCGAACCGGACGGCGAAGCCGGCGAGGACGAGGGCGCTGACCACGGCCAGGACGGCGGGACGGAAGGACTGCTTGACCGGCGCCCCACAGGACAGACAGCCCCGCCGGCGGGACAGGACGCGGACGACGGGGACGCGGCCGATCCCCGTGGGCGGAGCCTCACAGACTTCGCACCGCCACCACGGTCGGTCGAGCGGGCGGCGCTCCCCCAGGCGGTGGACGAAGATCTCGATCCCGTCGCCGAGGACGAGCCCGCCGGCAGCACTCACCCCCGTGACGAGGGCGTTCATATCGGGCGCAGGCTAACCGACGCCCTCCGGGGCGCCGCGGACCCGGCCGCTACTTCTTGGCCGGCTCGTAGAAGGGGTTGGCGCCGCTGGCGTGGTCGGTGACGTCCACGACCGAGACGATTTCGGGCATCGCATCGCGCAGCGCCACCTCGATTCCCTGCGACAACGTCACGGTGGCGAGGCCACAACCCTGGCAACCGCCGCTCAGCCGCAGGTAGACGACGTCCTCCTCGACCGCCACCAGATCGGCGCGGCCGCCGTGCATGGCGATCGACGGGTTCACCTGCTCCTCGAGAACGGCCAGAACCCGCTGCGCCTGGTCGCCCGTGAGGTCACCGGCCGGAGGACTGGAGAAGAGGTCCGAGCGCGGCGGGGTGTTGGGGTTCAAGATGACCAGGCCGCCCTCGCCCTCGTCGGACCAGTCGAGCCGCGCCCCGGTGAGGCGGGCCACCGACGACTGGGGGACGACCACCTTGAGCTCGTCGTCGCCCCCGGCCGAATCGGCCTCGGAGGCGTCGGCCGCGACCTGGAAATAGATGTCGTAGGTGTAGGCGCCGTCGCGTGAACCGGTGACCTCCACCCACAGAGCCAGCTTGTCGGCATCGGCCTCCTGGGCCCGCGCGTCGAGGACGACGGTACGTGCCGCCGGCGTGACCGACAGAACCGGTGAGCTCGTGTGACCGTTTCCGGCCGGTCCGACTTCCTCGGCCATAGCCGCCACCTCCGGGGTCCATCATAGAGGCATGGCCCGTGTTCTCCTCCTCGTTCCGTCGGCCACGTACCGGGTGGCGGACTTTCTCGAGGGCGCCCGGACGCTCGGTGTGGACGTGGTGATCGGGGGGGACGAGAGCCCCGTGATGGGCGAGACCATGGGAAACCGGGCGCTGCAGGTGACGCTCGACGACCCTGAGGCGGCGGCCGCCGCCATCGTGGCCCACGATGCCGTGGCCCCCCTCGACGCCGTCCTGGCCGTCGACGACCGGGGGGCGATCGCCGCCGCCGCCGCCTCGAGTCGCCTGGGCTTGCGGCACAATCCCCCCGACGCCGTGGCCGCCACCCGGGACAAGCTGGTGATGCGGGCCCGTCTGGGCGCCGCCGAGGTGGCCCAACCCGCCTACGCCACCGTGGCCGCCGGCGCCGGGCCCGACGAGATCGCCGCCGTGGCGCGGTCGGTCGGGCTGCCGTGTGTGGTGAAACCGCGGACGTTGTCGGCCAGCCAGGGCGTGGTGCGGGCCGACACCGCCGCCGAGGCCGTGACCGTGGTCGAGCGCGTCCGCCGCATCGCGGCCTGCGCCACCGGTGACGAGGACGCCGCTCTGCTGCTCGAGCGTTTCGTCCCCGGACCGGAGGTGGCCGTCGAAGGACTGCTCGACGACGGGGAGCTGACGGTGCTGGCCGTGTTCGACAAACCCGATCCGCTCGACGGCCCCACCTTCGAGGAGACGATCTACGTGACACCGTCGCGGCTGGCGAGGGCCGACGTCGACGCCGTGT
>DATNJD010000160.1:0-6796 GCA_035604075.1 Acidimicrobiales bacterium | reverse complement strand
CCGAAGACGGGCGGGTCGTCGGCACGCACACCAACGGCAAAGCAGCCAAGGTGAAGGCAGCCAAGGTCAAGGCGGTCGAAGGTGTGCCGGTCGACAGTGTGCCGGTCGACAGTGTGCCGGTCGACGGCTCGTCGACGGCGAGCGGCGCAGTGAAGACGGTCGAATCAGGCGCGACCGTCGAGAGCGATACCCCGTCAACCAAGGCCAAGAAGGTCGTTCCGCGCGACACCGCCCCGGCTGACATCGCGGTGGCGGACATGGTGGTGGCCGCTCTCGCGCTGGCAACCAACGGCGCCGACGACCACGCCTACCGCCAGGTGCCGACCTCCGAAGAGGATCTCCACTGGGCCGAGGTCGCCGACCCCGGCTCCCATTGACGCAACTGGCGCAATTGACGTCTTCTGACGTCGGCTGCTCTTGACGATCGTCACGGCCCGCTCGAGGGCCCCGTCCCCCTCGTCTTCGATGACGACGCCGGCCCGACGCGCCCCTCCGAACAGGCCAACCCGCTAGCTGACAGGTCGTCAGATCCGTGGCTATGCTCGCCGTCGTGGCTGAACTACCCATGATCATCTCTGTCGACGACCACGTGGTGGAACCGGCCGACGTCTGGATGGACCGGCTGCCGGCCAAGTACAAGGACGTCGGCCCCCGGATCATCCGGGCCCCGATGGGGGAGATCACCTACATCGGCGGCAAGTTGACGGTGAAGCCGGGCTCGACGGGGGCGCCGACCGACTGGTGGTACTACGAGGAGCTCCGCCGACCGTTGCTGCGTGTCGACTCGGCCGTCGGGGTCCCCCGTGACGAAGTCACGATGAAGGGGATCACCTACGAGGACATGCGGCCCGGTTCCTTTCAGGTGAAGCCCCGGCTCGAGGACATGGACACCAACCATCTCGAGGCGTCGTTGTGCTTCCCGACCTTTCCCCGGTTCTGCGGCCAGACCTTCTACGAGGCGCAGGACAAGGAGCTGGCCCTGCTCTGCGTGAAGGCCTACAACGACTGGATGGTCGAGGACTGGTGTGCGCAGTCCGAGGGTCGTCTCATCCCTCTCACCCTCATCCCCCTCTGGGACGCCGAGCTGGCGGCCGCCGAAGTCCGCCGCAACGCCGAGCGCGGCGTCCGGGCCGTCTGTTTCTCCGAGATCCCGCCGTTCCTCGGCCTTCCCTCCATCCACGACCCCGACCACTACTGGGACCCCTTCTTCGCCGCCTGCGCGGAGACGCAGACCGTCGTCAACATGCACATCGGTTCGTCCTCGAAGATGCCGTCGACGTCCGAGGACGCGCCGCCGGCCGTGGGCTCGACCCTGGTTCATACGAACGCCACCTTGTCGATGGTCGACTTCCTGTTCTCGGGTGTGCTCGTTCGTTTCCCGACCTTGAAGTTGGCCTACTCCGAGGGCCAGATCGGTTGGATCCCCTACATCCTCGAGCGGGCCGACACCGTCTGGGAGGAGAACCGGGGCTGGGGCGGCGTCGCCGACATCGTCCCCGAGAAGCCCTCGATGTACTTCCACCGCCAGATCTACGGCTGCTTCTTCGACGACGCCCACGGGTTGCGCTCGGTCGAGGAGATCGGCGCCGACAACATCACCTACGAGTCCGACTATCCCCACTCGGACTCGACCTGGCCGCACACCAAAGAGATCGCCGAGCGCCAGATGGCCCACTTGGACGACGAGACGAAACGCAAGATCGTCCGCGGCAACGCCATCAAGCTTTTCGGGCTCGACCACCTCGCCCCGTAGGCCGGCTCCGGACGCGCCGCGGGGATCGGGGACGAACGGTGGATCTGCGCTACTCCGAGACCGAGGAGAGCTTCCGGCTCGAGCTGCGGAAGTGGTTGGTCGAGGTCGTGCCCACCCTCGGACCCAAGGCCTCGTCGCTCGACTGGCCGGCCCGCCGCGTCTACGACACCACTTGGCAGCGGATGCTCTTCGACGCCGGCTACGCCGGCATCGACTGGCCCGTCGAGGGAGGCGGCCGGGCCGCGTCCCCGGTCGAGCAGCTCATCTACCTGGAAGAGCTCGAGCGGGCCCACGCCCCGTATGTCGGCGTGAATTTCGTCGGCCTCCTCCACGCCGGTCCCACCATCGTGGTCGAGGGAACCCCCGAGCAGAGGGCCCGGTTCCTGCCGCCGATCCTGCGCGGTGACGAGGTCTGGTGCCAGGGGTTCTCCGAACCGGGCGCGGGCAGCGACCTGGCGTCGCTGCGGACGAAGGCCGTCCGCGATGGCGACGAGTACGTGGTCACGGGACAGAAGATCTGGACGTCGCACGCCGAGGTGGCCGACTACTGCGAGCTGCTCGTCCGCACCGGCGACGAAGGCAGCCGCCACCGGGGGATCACCTGGTTGGCCATGCCCATGGACCAGCCCGGCATCGACTTCCGTCCCTTGAAGACCATCGCCGGCTCGACGGAGTTCGGTGAGCTCTTCCTGGACGGTGTCCGCGTCCCGGTGGCCAACCGGATGGGCGAGGAGAACGACGGCTGGCGGGTGACGATGGTTACCTTGAGCTTCGAGCGCGGCACGGCCTTCGTCTCCGAGGTCCTCCAGTCGATGGAGTTCCTCCGCGATCTGCGGACGACGGCCGAGCGGACGGGGGCGTGGGCCGACGGCGATGTCCGGCGTCGGCTGGGCCATCTGGCCGCCGAGCTCGACGCCCTCTGGGCTCTCGCCCGTCGCAATGTCTCCCAGGCGGCCCGGACCGGTGTTCCCGGTGTCGGCGGTTCGGTCTACAAGTTGGGACTGTCCGAGATCCGGCAGAGGATCGGGGAGTTCGGCATGGACCTGATCGGTGGCGCCGGTCTTTCGTGGGACGACCTCCAAGGCGGCGACGGCCGGGGTTCCATCGGGAACACCGAGCTCGTGAACACCTGGGTCCACGGCTTCTCCCGGACCATCGCGGCAGGGACCTCCCAGATCCAGCGGAACATCATCGCCGAGCGGATCCTCGGCCTGCCGAAGGGCTAGGCGACGTATGGACTTCGAGCTCTCCGACGACGAGGCGGCCTTGGCCGACGGTATCCGCAGTCTCTGTGCCGGCCGTTTCCCCCTCGACCGGCTCCGGGCGGCCGAGGGCGGCGACGGACTCGTCGACCTCGAGGGCTGGTCCGAGCTGGCCGAGGCCGGCGTCTTCTCGCTCCAGCTGCCCGAAGCCTCCGGTGGCATCGGCCTGGGCATGGCCGCCTCGGCCGTCGTCTTCGAGGAACTGGGCCGGGCTCTCATCCCCGGACCTCTCCTCGCCTCCCACCTCGCCGCCTACCTTCTGGCCGGCCCGACCGACGGCCCGACCGACGGCCCGACCGACGGCCGGGTCGAGGGTGTTCCCGACGGATTGGTCGACGGCGTGGCCGAGGGCAAGGTCGTGGTGGGTGCCGTGCGGCGGCCGCCGACGTCGGGGACCGGCGCCTTCGTGCCGGCGCTGGTCGAAAGTTGGTCGTCGCTCGGCGTCCTCGTGGTGGTGGACGACGAGGGGATGGCCGTCGTCGACCCGGCCGAGCTCGACGCCGTACGGATCGCCCGGCCCCTCGATCCGCTCACCGCGTTGTGGCGCGTCGACCGGCTGCCCGAGGGCCGTAGGATCGCCGGCGCGGCCGCGGCGCACCGTTGGCGGCGCGACCAGGCGGTCCTCGGTGGCGCGCTGTTGGTGGGCCTGGCGGCCGGAACATTGGAGATGGCTGTCGCCTACGCCAAGCAGCGCGAGCAGTTCGGCAAGCCCATCGGCTCCTTCCAGTCCGTCAAACACATGTGTGCCGACATGTTGGTGGCGGCCGAGACGGCCCGGGCCGCCGTGCACGCCGCCGCCGTCACCATCGACCAACCGGGCGTGGGTGACGCCGACCGGGCCGCGGCCGGCGCCGGGCTCCTGGCGTCGGAGGCGGCCATCAAGAACGGGAGGACCTGCATCCAGGTCCACGGGGGGATGGGCTTCACCTGGGACGTCCCCGCCCACCTCTATCTCATGCGGGCCCGCGTCCTCTCCGAGGCCATCGGACCGGTGGCTGGTCTGGCCGAGCTCGTCGCCGAGCTCTTCTAGGAGGCTTCGTGGAAACGGTTTCGATCATCCCCGAGGGGAAAGTCGTCTACGGCATCCAGCTGCCGATCCAGTCCCAGTCGACGATCTACTGCGAAGACTGGGAGCCCCCGTCCGGTCCGGCCGAGCTCGGCCGGATCGCCCGGCAGGCCGACGAGAGCGGCTACTTCTACATCGCCGTCTGCGATCACACCTTCATTCCCCGACGGCTGGCCGCGGCGATGAGCACCACCTGGTACGACACCGTCGCCACCTTGGGCTGGTTGGCCGGCATCACGAGCCGGGTGCGGCTGATGTCCCACGTCTACATCGCCACGCTGCGGCATCCCCTGCGGGCGGCCAAGGAGTTCGCCACCCTCGACCTGCTGTCGGGCGGCCGCATCATCGTCGGTGTCGGCGCCGGCCACGTCCTCGAGGAATTCGAATTCCTCGGGCCGGAGTTCCTCGAACGTGGGAAAGCTCTCGACGAAGCGATCGACGGCATCGCCGCCGCTCTGACAGACGAATTCCCCGAGCTGGCCGGCCCCCGGTGGCCCGCCACCGATCTCGGCATCGGCCCCCGCCCCGTCCAGCAACCGCGTCCCCCGATCTGGGTGGGTGGTTCGTCGCGTCCGGCTCTGCGCCGGGCGGCGGCCCGCGGTGACGGATGGCTTCCCCAGACGGCCAAGCGCTCGGAACTGAAGACCCAGGTGGCCGAGCTGCGCGAGCTCCGGCAGGAGCTCCGCGGTGGTGCACCCATCGCCATCGGCGCCCTGGCCGGCACCCTCCATGTCGGTGAGCCGTCCTGGGAGCTGCCGAAGGGCACGGTCAGCGGGAGTCCGGACAAGATCGCCGAGGACCTGGCCGAATTCGTCGAGCTCGGTTGCTCGCATCTCCAGCTCCGCTTCCCGAGCCGCTCGGTGGACGAGTTGTGCGATCAGATGGCCGCCTTCGGCGAACAGGTCGGGCCCCTTCTCGGTTCCTGATCTCTACGGCTACCTGATCTCTATGGGGACTTTTTTCTCTACGGCTCCCTGATCTCTATGGGGACTTTTTCGCAGCGGAGGGAACTTCCCCGTCCGGACCGACGTCTGTTCGGGCATGCGAGAAACCACGAGATCCATTGCAAGACCGGCCCGGGTCGCCGCCGGCGTTCTGGCGTTGCTGACGGCGGGCGTCGCGGTCGCCGCCTGCTCGTCCTCACCGCGGCCCGTCGCCGACCCGCCCAGTTGCGGCGGTTCGGTGTCCAAGCTGACCGTGCAAGGGACGGGCCTGGCGACGGGAAAGCCTGATCTGCTGACCGTCTCGGTCGGCATCGACGTCACCGAATCGACGGCCAAGGCGGCGTTGGCCGACGACAACACGACGGCGAACTCGGTCATCGACACCTTGGGCCTGAGCGGCTCGGCGGCCAAGGACGTCCAGACGTCGGACGTCACCATCAACCCCCAGTACGACCTGAAGGGCAACATCACCGGCTACGAGGTCACGAACACCTTGACGGCCAAGCTCCGCAACTTCAACACCGCCGGTTCGATCATCGACGGCCTCGCCGCCGCCGCGGGGAATTCGATCCGGCTCGACTCTCTCGGCTTCTCGGTCGAGGACACCCGACCCCTCGAGGACCAGGCCCGCACCGACGCCGTCCGCCAAGCGGTCAGCCACGCCCAGTCGATGGCCCAGGCGGCAGGGGAGCGGCTCGGACCGGTCTGCTCTCTCACCGACCAGTCCCAGCTCGAGAACCTCTACCCGTTCTCCAACGATCAGGCGGCGGGGATCCCGGCCGCCAGTAGCGCCACCCATGTTCCCCTGGCGCCCGGTTCCGAGCAGGAGACCGCTCAGGTGTCGATGGTCTATGCCCTCCTGCCGGCCCCCGTCAGGAAGTGAGGACGGGGTTCATCTCGGAGGCGGGCGCGTTCCACTCCCACTCCCCGGGACCGCCGGTGATGGCGTAGCCGCAGTGGGTCTTCAGGTAGTGATGCCAGCGGCACAGCCGACAGAGGTTCCACATCTCGGTGGGACCGTCCTTGATGAAGTCGATCTGGTAGTGGTCGTTCTCGAGACCCTTGGCCACGTCGCAGCCGGGCACCACGCACGTCTCGTCGCGCTCCTCGAGGGCACGGCGCAGCCGGGCCGGGATGGCCCGTTTCATGTTGGCCACCGCCTTCACGTCGACCCCGTCGGTCACGATCACCTTCAGCACGGCGTCGCCGATGGCGTTTCTCGCCGTGGCCAGGGGCACGGGACCGACCCCGGGTACCTCGCACACCTCGCCGTCCTCGAGCTTTCCTCTCCGTAAGGCGGTCACGTCCACCCGCAGGTGCATGGTCGTGGCCGGTGGTGCCGTCGGGGTCGTCCTGGTCGTCGGCGCGCTCGTGTTCGAGCCCGTGGCACTCGTCGCCGTGTCGTTCATGCCGGTGGCACTCGTGCCGGTGACAAGGGCCACGAGGGCGTCGGCCTGGTAGGCCTCGGTCCTCTCCCGGATGCCCGCCCGGCGGGCCTCGGTGAAGACGCTCTTCGTCTCGCGCTCGATGGCCGACTTGAACCGGCCCAGGGCGTCGGGGGTGAGCTTGGCGTCGATCCGTCCCACCCCGAGATGGTCGATCCACATGATCAAGGAGCGGTTCTTGCGGATCTGTTCGTCGCGGGCCCGGGCGTCGGCTTCGCTCGTGGCCCGGGCCTTCACCCGGGCGCAGTGGTCCTTCAGGCCCTTCAGCCCGTGGCGGCCGGCGGTGTCCAAGAGCTCCCTCTCCGACGACGGCATCTCGATGGCGG
>DATNJD010000159.1:0-3161 GCA_035604075.1 Acidimicrobiales bacterium | reverse complement strand
GACCTTGCCGTCGTCCATCGTGATGGTGGCGACTTCTCCCTCGCGCTCGTATGCCGCCAATTCGCTCATGTCGTCCTTCCTCACTTCCAGCGAAAGTGGACGAAGACCCGTCCGAAGTTGTTCGAATCCTTCTCCACCCGGTGGTAGATCGCCTTCATCTCCTTGGTGTCGAGGAACCGCAGGACCCGCTTCTTCAGCTGTCCCGATCCCTTGCCCGGGATGATCTCGATCACCGAGGCCTTCTTGGCGACGGCCTCGTCGATGATGTCGCGCAGAGCCTTGTCGATGTCCGATCCCCGGTTGTAGATGTCGTGCAGGTCGAGCTTGAGCTTCACGAGGCCCACCCCCGTCCCAGTCTGGCCCGTGCCAAGCTTGTCGGGTGGAGAGCGACCCCCGGACGCCGGTGGACCCGTTGTGCGCGGCCTCGCCCAAGCTGGTCGAGTTCCTCGTCTCCCTGGGCGCCACGAGGGAGCAGATCGCCGAGGCCGAGGCCCACTCGGGCCTGGTCGGCCTGGGCGCCGATCTCGTCTTCGCCGCCGACGAGGGCTTCACCGCCGCCGACCTGGCCGCCCGGGCCGGCACGTCGACCCATGCGGTGCTCGGCATCTGGCGGGCACTCGGGGTCGAGGTGCCGGGACGCGACACCCCCATGTTCTCCTCCGCCGACGTGAGCCTCGTCCAGTCGCTGGCTGCGGTCGACCTCTACACCGACGACCAGGGTGACGAGCTGCTGCACGTCATCGGCAGTGCGCTGTCGAGAATCGCCGATGCGGCCATCGCCTTCTACGTCCAGACCGTGGAAGTCGGACTGGCCGAAGGGGGCGCCGACACGCTGGAGCTGGCCCAGAAGAGCTCGATGGCGGCGATGAAGGCGCTCGAATTGGGGGCGGGTCTCGGCGCCGTCTTCGTCCATCTCATGCGCGACGGCGTCGACCGGCAACGCCGGGCGCAGGAGCACGTGAGCGACCGCGCCCTCTACCGGGTGGCGGTGGGATTCGTCGACCTGGTGGGCTTCACGCCCCTCTCGCACCGGATGGCCACGAGGGAGCTCAGCGCCTTCATCGGCCAGTTCGAGACCCGGGCCTTCCGGCTGGCGTCGGACCACGGGGGGCGGATCATCAAGCACATCGGCGACGAGGTCATGTTCGTGGCCATCGATCCGGTGGCCGGCTGCCGGCTGGCGCTCGCTCTCATGACGGAGTTCTTCGATGACGGGATCCAGCCCCGGGGCGGCCTGGCCTTCGGCGACGTGGTGGCCCGGCAGGGGGACTACTTCGGAGAAGTGGTGAACCTGGCCAGCCGGCTGGCCGATCTGGCCATCCCGGGCGAGGTCCTGGCCGACGAGAACGTCCGGACCGCCGCCGCGGACAGCGGACTGGTCTTCGAGGGCGCCGGGCGCCGCCAGCTGAAGGGTTTCGAGGAGCCCGTTCTCGTGTTCAGCCTTCAAGGTGCCCCGGCCGCCCGCCGGCCCGTCGGCTGAGTCCGCGCCGACGCCGCCGGCAACGGCGCGCGGCAGGGGAGAGCGATCCCCTGCGCGGCCCCCCGTCAGCGAACGGGGACGGTTCCGGGTCCCCGACGCCTGAGCCCGAGGGTAGCTCCGCCCGGGCCGCCGTGCTCGGGGGGCGCGCGCCGAAGGGGCCGGCGAGCATTGGGTGCGGGGGGCACACCTGTCGCCAAGCCCCTTCGGCGGTGCGGTTCCCGCAGCCCCTCAGCTGCCGGTACCGGCACAGTACGGGTGGGTCGTAAACACCATGGGTCCAACTGATGACAAGTGTGTAAACGGGGACCATTAGGTTGTGCATGTGAGTCGGCCGAGACTGTCAGCGCGCACGGTGTCGACGTGGGAACGCGACGGCTGGTGCGTGATGGACGGGATCATCCCGCCGCCGGACCTGGCCGCTGCCCAGAGTGCCCTCGAGCGGCTGTTCCCCACGGCGCAGGAGATGGACAGCGGCGTCGACGACGACCGGACCTCACCGTGGCGAACGTGGGACGCAGCGTGGCCGGAGTTTCCGTTCAAGAGCACCCGGCTGAACCGGTTGGTCGTCCATGACGTGATGATCGACCTGGCCACCGAGTTGCTCGGGACGCAGGACGTCCGGCTCTATCTCGCTCTGGCCTCGGCCAAGTACGCCGGTCAATCGTCGGGATACAACCAACTGCTGCACGCCGACTACCCCAACCATTCGCTCGTCGTTCCCCGGCGCGACTCGGGGTACGGTCACCTCGAGACCTTCGTCTATCTGAACGACGTCTCCACCCGCAACGGAGCGACGCGGCTGGTATCGCGGACGAAGACGGCGGCGATTCCCGTCGAGCAGCACACGCTGAACCTGTCCGACTACGGCACCCTCTACGACGATCCGGGGGAGGCGGCGGGACCGGCCGGATCGGTCGTCGCCTACGGGCCCGACGTCTATCACCGCTCGGTCGACATCACCGAGCCCGGTCAGGCCCGTTTCATGCTGCACGTGGCCTACAAGCCCGCTCCGCTCGACTGGATCGGGTACCAGGCGTGGCCCATCAAGGGCTTCTCTCCCGAGTGGCACAAATTCGTGGCGCAGGCGAGCGTCCGACAACTGACGGTTCTCGGCTTCCCGAAGCCCGGCTCCGCCTACTGGACCGACGAGACCCTGGCCGGGGTGGCGGCCCGGTACCCCGGTCTCGACATGAGCCCGTGGCGCGACGGCGCCTGAACAAGCGAAGGAGGAACAGGCCCATGGTGGAACACGATCCGAAGCCGTGGATCTCGGCTCTGCGGGCTTCGCACGATCGGCTGGCATCCCTCGTCGCCCCCCTCGACGCCGACGGTGTCAACCGGGCGTCGATGGCCGACGAGTGGACCATCGCCCAGGTCTTGTCGCATCTGGGCAGCCAGGCCGAGATCTTCGGCACCATCCTCGATGCCGGGCTCGCCCAGAGCGATCCACCCTCACCCGACGGTTTCCCGGCGGTGTGGGACGCCTGGAACTCCCGGAGCGCGCGTGATCAGGTGGCCGACAGCGTGGCGGCCAACGACGCGTTCGTGCGCAAGGTGGAAGGGCTTTCGAGGCAACAGCTCGACGCCGTCAAGGTCCCGATGTTCGGAATGGATCTCGACGCCACCAGGATCCTGCAGATGAGACTGAGCGAGCACGCCCTGCACACCTGGGACGTGGCGG
>DATNJD010000158.1:0-6848 GCA_035604075.1 Acidimicrobiales bacterium | reverse complement strand
CCGGCGGAGCCGACGGAGGAGGTGGCGGCGGCGGAGGGGGCGGGGGGGGCGGCGGCGGCGGCGGGGCCGAAGCGGTGGGTGCCGGCGGAGCCGGGGCGGTGGCCACGGGCACGACCGGGACCACCACAGGGGTGTGGGCCGCCGAGGGCGGAGCCGGAGCAGGAGCAGGCGCGGGAGCAGGAGCCGACGCCGGAGCAGGAGCCGACGCCGGAGCGGAGGCCGCTGCTCCGTAGCGGGTGGCGAGCGCGGTGACCTTGGACTGCAGACTGGAGGCGAGCTCGGTCGGCACCGCGTGGGTGGGAACGAGGAACTCGAGGGGTCGACCACCGGCATCGAAGGCCAGCGCCGTCGCGGGCGTACCGTCGGGCAACGTCGCCGTCGAGCGGACCTGGGGCACGGAGATGCTCGACCACGGAGCTGTCCGCGGCTCGCCCCCACCGGGGACGATCACCGTCATCCCCCGGGCGTCCATCAGCAGCGACAGGCCGCCCACGGCCGCAGGACCGTCGGGCGTCGTTCCCGAGACGACGACACCATCGAGGCGGAGGTCTTCGGCGTCGGTCACTGGCGACATTGTCACATCTCCGTTCCGGTACAGAAACCACTGACCCTAGGAGGGCGCGCGCCACATAATGGCGTCGGGGGGAGCTTCGGCAGACCAGGGCCGCGACCTAAGCCGCCCGGCCATTCATTGCCTAGTGCAAACGGTTAGCGGGGCACGTGCACGAACTGGACGAGCTCCATGTCTTCGTAGATGACGTCGGAATTCAAGACCTTCGTGAAGGGGAAGATCGTCCGGGCGCTGAAGGCGGGGTCGGCCAGCATGTCGTTCTCGATCTGCTCGCACTTCGTGCCCAACGTCTCGTAGCCGGGGGCCCAGACGTACCACAGGCTGTGGGAGGCGGCGCTCAGGGACTCGAGCTTCAGGGCGAACTGAGCCGGGTTGCCGGCCGCCGTGGCGGCGCCGTAGTCGACCCAATTGACGAACTGGGGTCCCGTCTGGCGGGGGAAGGTCAGCTGCCGATATCGGCCGCTGGGCAGCAGATGGCTGACCGAGGGCCCGAGCTGGTCGGGGCAATAGGCCACCACATCGCCCGGTTGGCCGAACTTGGCCAGTGCCGCCGCCACCTGCCCGGCCTGGGTCCGGCTGGTCCAGATATTGGGCAAGCTGCCGGCCACGCCGAAGGCCACGGTAGCGGCCATCACGCCGGCCCGGATCCGTTGATCGGCGAAGGTGGCGAATCCCAGGGCCACCAGAAGGGTCAGGAAGACGAAGATCACCGACGCGTAGCGCGCCTGGAAGGCACTCCGGCTCGCATAGCCCCCGATCACCGCGGCGGCCAGCGTGCCGACGGTCACGATCGCCAGTCCCCGGCCGGCGGGGCGCGTCCGGAGGTCGAGAATGACGTGCCGGTACCCTCCGGCCACGCCGAAGAGACCGAGGCCGGCCAGGGCGAAGTACAACAGCGCCAGTGCCCGGCCCTGGTTGGTGGCCCCGCCCGCGAACGAGGTCACGGCGTTCACCAAGGCGGCGAAGTCGGCCGGGATGGCCCACGGCGTCCCCGTGTGGCGGGACTGGTAGATGAAGGTCGGCAGCCACGGCAGGAAGGTCAGTCCGGCCACGATCACGGCGCCCAAGGCGGCGCGCGCCCCCGGTCGTCGCCCGATCGGGCCACGCCAGGCCTGCCAGGCCAGCCACAGCGCCGTCACCCCGATCAGATAGAGCGACCAGTAGTGGCTGTAGAGCAGGGCCGACGCCGTGACGGCCACGGCGATGAGGTTGCCGGCGGCCGGACGTTCGAGGGCCCGCTGCAGGGCGACCAGACCCGCCGCGGTCAGAAAGCCCACCAACGCGTACATCCGGTTCTCGGTGGCGTAGCGCACGGCGAAGGGTGAGCTCGCCACCAGGACGACCACGCCGATGGCCACCGTCCGTCCGCCGAGACGCCGACCGGCGATCCAGACGAAGGGAAGCGTCGCGCAGCTGAGCACGCCCGACAGGGCCCGGACGGCCACGTCGGACGAGCCGAAGGCATCGATCCAGAAATGCAGGAGGTAGTAGTACAGCGGCGGCGCACCGTCGCGCCGTAACGCCCCCTGGATCTCGTTCAGCGGCAGCCGGGAGATGTTCAGCGTCAGCGCCTCGTCGAGCCACATGTCGCTCCGGGTCCAGAAGCGCAGCACGAGACCGATGGCGACGGTGAGCACCGCTCCCGCCACGAGCAGGCCGTGGAACCAGCGCGGTGCCAGCCAGGGGGTCTCGGGGTCACGGGGCAGGGTGCCCGCCGCTGCCTCCTCGGGGCGGGGGGCGACCGGTTCGCCGTCGACCACCGGGGCACCGGCCGGTGCCGTGCCCACGTCGACGGCCAGCGCCGCCTTCACCGCATCCATGGCCGCATGGTAACGAAGGCCCGGGGGACCCTCGGGTCAGACCGTCCCCCGCCGCTCTTCCCTGCGGACCACGTCCCACATCCTCTCCTGCTCGGCCTCCGACATATGGGGGTCGGTCACCTTCCACTCCACGATGGCCCGCAGCGTTGCACGGACGGGACCCAGATCGAAGCAACCGGTGAAGGCGTCGACGAGCATCCGGCGACCCCGGCCGAGCAGCGCCGCTTTCAGCCGGCCGACGGGAATCTCTCCCGCCATCATGAGCACCCAGGCCAGCGCCACGTCGGAAGGGCCGGCACCCTTCCTGGCGTTGGACCAGTCGATCACCACAGGGCCGTGGGGCCCGATCAGAACGTTCAAGGGATGCAGATCGAGGTGGACCAGGGCCGACCCCGCCGGGCCCGGGCCGCCGGCCAACCCCTCGGGAGCGGGGATCTCGTGCAGTCGCCGATGGAGTTCCCCGAGGAGGGCGCCGTTGGCCTTCAGCGTCCAGGGCTTGCGGACGAGGACATCCCCCATCGAAAGCCCCTCGATCCGTTCCATCACCAGGTCGGTGCCGTCGTCGCTCAGATGGTCGATGGCGGGCACCGGATAGCCGTGGCCGCGGACGTACTCCATCACCTTCGCCTCGGCCGCGATCGACCGCCCGTCGCGCGATCGCCGCAGCACGAGCCCGGGCCCGTAGGCGAAGATCTCGGCGTCGCGACCCGACGCGATCAGGGGACCGGGCCCGGTCATCGCGACGCCGTGATCGAGCCGGCGACCTCGGCCGCCACGGCGACGACGGCGTCGAGCACCTCGTCGGTGTGGGCGAGACCGGGGAACATCGCCTCGTAGGGACCGGGCGCGAGCGCCACGCCCCGCTCGAGCATCGCGCTGAAGAAACGCGCGTACATCCCGTTGGCCACCGATGCCCGTGCCATCGCGTGATCGACCACCGGATCGGCGCAGAAGAAAAGTCCGACCAGCGGCCCGACCACCGGTACCTGCACGGTCACGCCGGCCGACGACAGAGCCTCGGCCAGAGCCGATCCGAAGCGCCCGGCGCGTGCCGAGAGCGACTCGTAGTCGGCCGGCCCCACCGCGTCGAGCACGGCCAGACCGGCGGCGGTGGCAAGCGGGTTTCCCGACAGCGTCCCCGCCTGGTAGACGGGCCCGTCGGGGGCGAGCAGGGCGAGAATGTCGCGCCGCCCTCCGAAGGCGCCCACGGGCAGCCCCCCGCCGATCACCTTGCCGAAGCACCACAGATCGGGTCGCACCCCGTACCGGGCGGTGGCCCCGCCGGGCCCCAGCCGGAAACCGGTGATCACCTCGTCGAAGATCAGCAGGGCCCCGGCGTCGTCGCAGGCCCGGCGCAGCCCCTCGATGAATCCGGCCGCCGGCGCCACCAGACCCATGTTGGCCGCCACCACCTCGACGATCACGCAGGCGACGGACTCGTCGAGCTCGGGCATCACGTTGTAGGGCGCCACGATCGTGTCGGCCACCGCCGACGAGGGCACGCCCGCCGATCCCGGTAGCCCGAGCATCGCCACCCCGCTGCCCCCTCCGGCCAGCAGCGCGTCCGAGTGGCCGTGGTAGCAGCCGTCGAACTTCACCACCCGGTCGCGACCGGTGAAACCCCGGGCCACCCGGATGGCGCTCATCGCCGCCTCGGTGCCCGAAGAGACGAGCCGCACCTGCTCGCAGCCCGGCACCCGCCCGCAGATCGTCTCGGCCAACCGGACCTCGCCGACGGTCGGCGCACCATAGGTCGTCCCCCGTGTCGCCGCCTCGGTGATGGCCGCCGTCACCACCGGATGGCCGTGCCCGAGCAGCACGGCCCCGTAGGACTGGACCATGTCGATGTAGCGCCGGCCCTCGACGTCCCAGACGTAGGGTCCCTCACCCCGGACGACGGTGTAGGGGGTCCCCCCCACCGCTGCGAACGACCGCACGGGCGAGTCGACGCCTCCCGGGATCACCCGCCGGGCCCGCGCGAACCAGGCCTCGTTGCTGTCCGGTGTGGCTTCATCGGGTCTCTCGGCGTCACCCACCCAGGGCCTCGGCCACCTCGGCGGCGAAGTAGGTGAGGATGATGTCGGCGCCGGCCCGCTTGATGGCCGTCAGGTGCTCGAGCGCCACCGCGTCACCGTCGATCCAGCCCCGCTCGGCCGCCGCCTTCACCATCGAGTACTCCCCGCTCACGTGGTACGCCGCCAGGGGCACCTCGATACCGGCGGCGACCTCGGCGATCACGTCGAGGTAGGCGAGGGCCGGCTTCACCATCACGATGTCGGCTCCCTCGGCCACGTCGAGCGCCACCTCGCTCAGCGCCTCCCGCCGGTTCCGGACGTCCTGCTGGTAGGCCCGCCGGTCCCCTCCCCCGGCGATCGTCACGTCGACGGCCTCGCGGAAGGGCCCGTAGAGCGCCGACGCGTATTTCGCCGCGTAAGCGAGCACCGCCACCTCGGTCCTCCCCGCCCCGTCCAGCGCGCTGCGGATGGCCGCCACCTGACCGTCCATCATCCCGCTCGGCGCCACCACGTCGGCCCCGGCTTCGGCCTGGGCCACCGCCACCCGTTGGTACAGCTCGAGGGTGGCGTCGTTGTCGACGCTGCCGTCGGGCCGCAGCACGCCGCAGTGGCCGTGATCGGTGTACTCGTCGAGACAGAGATCGGCGATCAGCACCAACTCGTCGCCCACGGCCCGGCGCAGTTCGGCCAGCGCCACCTGCACGATCCCGTCTCTGTCCCACGCCCCCGATCCGGTCGCGTCCTTCGACGTCGGCACCCCGAAGAGAACGAGCCCGGGGACACCGAGCGAGATCAGCCGCTTCGCCTCGAGCACGAGCGATGCCACCGTGTGCTGGCTCTGGCCCGGCAGCGACGAGATCGGGACGGGCTCGCTGATCCCCTCGCGGACGAACAGCGGAGCCACCAGGTCGTCCACCGTCACCGTCGTCTCGGCCACCAGCCGTCGCAGGACCGCCGTTCGCCGCAGCCGGCGCATCCGGCGCGCCGGGAACGACGCCGCCGCTGTCCACGACCTCGGGCTTTCCACCGCTCCAGGGTACCGGCGCCTCCCGATCCCCCGCCGCCCGAGATCCACGACCTCTCCAACCCCATCTTCCACTTTCGTCACTCCCCTTGCCGGTTGCCCGGTCGTTCCCACCCGTCGCCCGGCGTCTCACCACAGGCAGGGACCGAGTGACCCTTCAGTGTGACTGATACACCCTGATGTCAACCTGTGATCATGAAGTTGGCGGTCTTCGAGCGGGCCCTCCGCGAACTCCAGGTGGAGCTGTCGGACTGCGAGCCGGCTCTCATCGCCACCGGGGACGCGGTCAGGCTTTTCGACGTCTTGAACGCGATCGAGCGGACCGTCGTGGCGGCCAAGACCCTCGTCGCCGGTCGGGCGGCGGACTCCGGACGTTGGCGAAGCGAGGGCCACCGCAGCCCCGCCTCGTGGGTGGCACAGACGACCGGCAGCGGCATCGGCGACGCCACCGGTCTGTTGGAGACGGCCGAGCGGCTCGTCTCTCTCCCCGAGACCACCGAGGCTCTGCGCCGCGGCGAGCTGTCGGCCGCACAGCTGAAGGAGATCGCCGCCACCGCCGTAGAGAATCCCGCGGCCGAGAAGGAATTGATCGCCGCCGCCGCCCACAGCGGCCTGAAGGGACTGCGCGACGAATGCCGCCGGGTGAAGGCCCGGGCCATCGGCGAGGCCGACGCCCGCGAGCGCTACGAGCAGATCAGGAAGAACCGGTCACTCGTCACATGGACCGACTCCGACGGTATGGGCCGGGTGGAGGCCCGACTCACCCCCGACGCCCTGGGCCGCTTCGTCGCCGCCATTCAGAGCGAGGCCAACGCCATCTTCAAAGAGGCCCGGAAATCCGGTCACCACGAGTCGCCCATGGCCTATGCGGCCGACGCGTTGCTCGCTCTCGTCACCGGCACGAGCGCCACCGGCACTTCGTCCGGCTCTCCGTCCGGCACCGGCGCGACCTCCAAAGTGGCGCGGCCCACCACGATGATGCATCTGCGGGTCGATCTGGCCGCCCTGCGACGGGGCAACCTCGAGGACGGGGAGGTCTGCGAGATCCCGGGCGTCGGCCCGGTGCCGCTCGCCACCGCGGTCAACGAGGTCGGGAATTCGCTGCTGAAGGTGATCATCGGCAACGCCGTCGACGTCGCCAGCGTCTGTCACGTGGGACGGGCCATCCCGGCCCACATCCGCAGCGCCCTCGAAGATCGCGACGAGTCTTGTGTTGTCCCGGGCTGCGACGTCGCCCGGGGCCTCGAGAACGACCACTACCAGATCGGTTTCGTCCAGGACGGCCCGACCGAGTTGTGGAATCTCTGCCGGCTCTGTCGCTGGCACCACTACTTGAAGACCCACTGCGGCTATGCCATCACCGGCGGCCCGGGGGACTGGGAGTGGGAGGCACCGGGGTCGGAGAAGAATCCGGTTCT
>DATNJD010000157.1:0-4584 GCA_035604075.1 Acidimicrobiales bacterium | reverse complement strand
ATGTGGGTGTTCACAAACAGGCCAGGCGCCCGGATCCATAGGTGGCCTCGCCGGTCCAGCCAGGCGACACCGGCGTCACTCAGCCGTTGCCTTGCAACGTCCGAGATCCGATCGGCGACAACCAGCATCGGCGCCGCGTCGGATCGCTGTTGGCCCTCGGCGATGAGGGCCGCATCGCCTTGGCGGACGACGCTCATCTCCTTCACCACCAGGTCCGCGTCACCGACACGAACCTCACCGGCTCCTGGTCGCTCGAAGTCGACGCCGGCCGCGGCGAAGGCCCGCTCCAGATCGTCACTCTCTATTCGTGGATCCACGAATAGAGAATACATACAACTTCCTCCACCTGCGCGTAGAATCTATTTATAGAGATTTTCATACAATTATCTAAGGATCGGTCCCGTCCGTCTGGCCTCGGCCTTCCGCCGGGTCCTGCTGGCCATCGACGCCCGGCTCCGGATCGGCGAGCGGGTCCGCCGGGCCTCGGCATCCGGAAGGCCTTCTCTGTTCACCTCCCGAACGGACCGGAACTCTCCATCGACGTCGACGCCGTCTCGGGGCCGGCCGACTCCGGCGATCTGGCCACCGACCTGGCCGGGCTCTTCACCGAGCTGGGCGGACTGGCCCGCGACGAGGACACAGGAATTAGTGCTCCTGCGTCCGCAGGGGCCTGGGGGGTCACCGCCATAGACGGCGGCGATCCGAATACCCAGCTGTGTCTATCCTCAGCGCCCGTGACGAGCTTGGTAGCGGGTCTGGCTGGCCTCGTTATCGGCAGCCTCGATGCGTGACTGCACGTCGCTCAGCTGTGCTCGCTGCTCGCGCCGGCGCGGGTCGGGTGCGACTTCTTCGCCGGGCCGGGCCGGTAGCGCGAAGCTCGAATAGACGACCTTGCGAGGCCGGTTGACGGGCGGGTGGGCGCGGTGGAGCGTGTCCGAGCAGTGGACGGTCACATCACCGGTCCGTGTTTCCAGCATGATCGGCTGCAGATCGAGTCGACGGTCCCGGCCGGTGGCCATGGTATTGGCGCGATGGCTTCCCGGGATAACGCCCAACGCACCGCTCGTGCGGTCGGCCCCGGTCACCGAAATTCCGGTGGTGAGCCCGTTGCAGATGTAGGAATGTCCACCCTGTCCACAGTCCTTGTGCCACGGTAGATCGGACAGGCCCCGGACGATGCCGAGCGGCTTGACGAGACCCTCGGCATTGCCGGTATGGACGTGGCCGTCGCCGGTCAACGCACCAAGCATCCTGTAACGCCCACGGTCGAGCAGCGCGCGCAAGGCCGCCGATTTCTCGTAGAAGAAGAGGACCCGGACGGCGTGGTCCTGGCCGGCGTCGTCGGTGGCCCACCACGACGCACCGTCGTCGGGAGTCGCCCGCGCCATCCACGCATCGACATCGGCACCGAGCGTCGCCATTTCCGCCTCACCGAAGACGTCTCGGAGATGGAGGAATCCGGCCTGCTCGAGAAAGTGGGCCATCTCCCTCGGGTCGTCGTCCGCCGTGAAGGCGCGGCCAAGATCGAGCTCGTTGCCGTCAACGTCGACCATGGTCACGTCACCGGCTTCGTGCACCTTGCGGCCGTCGAGCAGTGCCCGCAGGACGGGTTCCCAGCTGATCCAGTCGGTGATATCGCCGGCGCTGATCTTGACCCGGGAGGTCATAGCCAGACCCATGGTCGACTGCCGGTCCTGGAGCAGGTCGGACAAGGCGTCGGACGCCAGGTGCGCGACCACGTCTGCCGCGTCGATGTCCGAGACGAGCCGCAGCGTCCCCGAATCGGCGGTCAGCGTGATGGTCCGCCCATCCACGTCGAAGCCCAACGACCGGAGCCCCAGGTACGAGCATCCCCGACCCGCCAGATCGCCATGCACCGCCAGGGCGTCAGGGAGTACCGCGTCGAACATCTCGTCGCGCTCGAGCGCACGGACGTCTTTGACCGATCGTGTGCGGACATCGACCGACATGCACGGCAGGCTAGTCGGGACCGTCTGCGCAGATCTCGGCGCCCGTCGTGCCGGCTGCTCGGCTATAGATCAAAACGCTGGACCACGAGCCGCTCGCTCAGCTCCCACAACGCCAGGGCATGCTCGTCGTCGAGGAGATACGGCCGGAAGCCGTTGGCGCCGGGATCCGCCCCGAGTACCCCTACGCCACAGTCGGCCAGGTAGGCGCCATTATGGTCCGCCAGATCCGCGGTGGTGGCGGCCCACACCTGCGTTGCCGCGCCGGCCTCTACGGACTTGAACTGGAGACCGTGAGACTCCCCGGTGCTGCCGGCTGAGGCCGAACGACGACGGGCGAATTCGACCATGTCGTGCACGAGGTCATCGGTGAGATGCCGGCCGAGATCCGTGGCGATCACACCCGGATGGACGGCGAAGGACAACAATCTCCCGGCTCCCGCCCGCCGAGCCAATTCGCGGGCGAACAGCGCGTTGGCCGTCTTGGCTTGCCCATAAGCAACCCACGCCGAGTACTCGGTGCGTTCGAAATTGGGGTCCTCCAAGTCGACGTCGGCGCGACTGTGACCGGCCGAGGTGAGGGTCACCACCCGGGGATGCTCCCCCGCCTGCAATGCCGGGTAGAGCAAGGCCGTCAACAGGAAATGGCCGAGGTGATTGGTACCGAACTGCGTCTCGAATCCGTCCACGGTCCTCCCCATAGGACACGCCATCACCCCGGCGTTGTTGACAAGGACATCGAGTGTCGGGTGACCGGCCAGATAGGACGAGGCAAAGGCACGGATGCTTTCCAGATCACCCAGGTCGGCCACGCCGGCCTCGAGGTCGGCCCCGGGCACCATCGCCCCGACCTCGGCCACCGCCCCCTCGGCCCGCTCGGGACTCCGGGCCACCAAGGTCACCGAGGCACCATGGGCGGCCAAAGCCCGCGCGCTCTCCCGGCCCAGTCCGCTGGCGGCGCCGGTGATGACGAACCGGCGCCCGGTGAGGTCCATCCCTTCGAGGACTTCCTCCGTGGTGGTGCCCCGGCCGAACGCGTTCGTCATTCCGCTCCCCCTGTCACGTCGTGCGAGGAATCTAGTCCTCGGCGACGTCACCCCGGAGGGGCGCGATCACGTCCTCGCCGAAGGCGGCCAGCGTCTCGGGCGGGGCGAAGTCGCTGAACCACGTATAGACGCGCTCGATACCCCGCCGGCCAAGGTCGCCGAAGTGATCGACGAGCTCGGCGCCGCCACCGACGACGGGCTCGGTGAAACCGAAACGGCGCTGCGCCTGGGCGGTCAGCGCCTGGCTATCTCCGCCGGCCGGCACCAGCCCCACCACCTCCTGGATCGACACGCGGGCCCGGCCGATCTCGCTTCGACGAGCCTCGACCTGATCGAGGACACCGGCGTGGACGTTCCACCAGTCGGCAAACTCCCGGACCATGGCCAGGGTCCGTCGTCCCGTGCCACCGATGACGATCGGGATGTGGCTCCGCGGTACTGGCACCTGACGGGCGCCGCGGAGGGTATGGAATCGACCATCGAAATCCACCACTTCGCCGGACCACAGCGCCTGCAGGACCTGGAGCGTCTCGCGCAACCTCTCGGCACGATCCGCCGGTTCGACCGTCTCCATGCCAAAGTCCCGCAGCTCCCCAGTCACCGAGCCCCACCCGATACCCAACTCGAAACGCCCGCCCGAGGCGTGCTCGAGCGAGACCGCCTCACGGGCCAGCACGGCCGGGTGGCGGAAGCCGTCGCACAACACCAGCGAGCCCACGGCCAGCCGACGGGTGTGGGCGGCCAACCACGTCACCGTGGTCATGGCATCGAACATCGGTTGGTCCTCGGCCTGCGGCGGCGCCAGATGGTCCATGCCGGCGACACCGGTGAAGCCCGCCGCCTCGGCTGCCCGGGCTCGGTCGACGAGTTCCTCGAAGGACAGCCGCATCTGCGGGAGATAGAGGAAGAATTCCATCGCCACTGGACTCAATCAGAAATCACCATTGAAAGTGCCATCGCGCCCCCTTACTTACGGAGCGGCGCCGAGGCACTTTATAGGGATTATTGTATATCTGGCTAGAATCGCTAGACTCATGGCGTGGACCCGGTCCGGAACCCCTTCAGCCCCGGCGCCGGGACCCGGCCCCCGGCTCTGGTGGGACGGGAGCGGGAGATCGAGGCCATGGATATCGCCCTCCAGCGCCTCCGGCTCGGCCGCGACGGGCGCTCGGCCATGCTCACGGGTCTCCGGGGAGTAGGGAAGACGGTCCTCCTGAACGAGTTCGAACAGCTGGCCCAGGGCCGGGGCTACTTCCACGAGCACGTCGAGGTCAACGAGGACGGGGACCTCCCCGTCCGGCTGGCCTCGGCCTTCCGTCGGGTCCTCCTGGCCATGGACGCCCGGCGCCGGATCGGCGAGCGGGTCCGCCGGGCCCTCGGCGTCCTGAAGGCCTTCTCTCTCCGCCTCCCGAACGGACCGGAGCTGTCCATCGACGTCGACGCCGTCTCGGGGCCGGCCGACTCCGGCGATCTGGCCACCGACCTGGCCGGCCTCTTCACCGAGCTGGGCGAGGTGGCCCGCGACCACGACACCGGGGTCTTCATCACCGTCGACGAGCTCCACTACGTGA
>DATNJD010000156.1:0-25139 GCA_035604075.1 Acidimicrobiales bacterium | reverse complement strand
CCCCCGCCATGTAACCGAAGCGCGCCGGGGTGGCGAGGAGGAGCGCGTCGGCCCACAAGACGTCGTCCGGCCCGGCGTCGAACGCCCCCCGGACGCGCAGCTCGACCGGTCCGAAGGTGGTGCCGGTCACTTCGCCGGCGCCGTCCACGGCGGCGTCGCACAGCGTCGCTGTCGATCCCGATCGAGAGTGATGGATGACACAGAGATTCTTCGACACCTCCCGTGATGGTAGAAGGCGGAGGTGGTCATCCCATCTTTGATATAGACCATCGGTGGTATAAGACGGGAGGCGACGATCGAACGTGTGTTCGCTATAGTGGCGGGCGGTGCGCGGATCGACCGAATTCCGGTGGCGGTTGGCCGACGACGACGGGGGCCAGGCGGCGCTCTTCGCCGAGGAGGAGCTCGTGCAGCGCCACGTGGGTATCGGCGCCTATCGGGGCCTCGAGTTCCTCCACGTCCGGGCGCAACGGATCATCACGACGGTGCCCGAGCAGTCCCGGGTGCCGTTTCGCCACACCATCAACGCCTACCGGGGGTGCAGCCACGCGTGCACCTACTGCTTCGCCCGTCCCACCCACGAGTACCTCGGCCTCGGGATGGGCGAGGACTTCGAGCGCACGCTGGTGGTGAAGATCAACGCCGTCGAGCGGGTGCGCGCCGAGGTGCGCAACCCCGGTTGGAGCGGTGAGCTGATCGCCATGGGGACGAACACCGATCCCTACCAACGGGCCGAAGGGAAGTACCACCTCACCCGAGGCATCATCGACGTGTTGGCCGAAGCCGGCAATCCGTTCAGCATCCTGACCAAGTCGACCTTGATCCTGCGCGATCTCGACCGGCTGATGGCGGCGGCCGGCCGGGCCGACGTGCGCTGCAATTTCTCCATTGGGACGCTCGACCCTGAGGTGTGGAAAGCCACGGAGCCCGGCACGCCGCATCCCCGTCAGCGGGTGGAAGCGGTGCGTCGGTTGAACGAGGCCGGTATCCCCACCGGTGTGCTCATCGCGCCGATCATCCCCGGCCTGTCGGATGCAACCGGGCAACTCGAAGAGGTGACGGCCGCGTGTCTCGAGGCCGGGGCGGTGTCGGTGTCTCCGCTCGTGCTGCACCTGAGACCCGGGGTGAAGGAGCATTTTCTGGCTGATCTGCGCACCAAGGACCCGGAGCTTGCCGACGCGCTCACCCGGCGTTACCGCGGTGCCTATCTTCCCCAGGCCGACCAGGCCGAGATCGCCGGCCCGGTGACCCGAACGGTCGTCCGGCTCCGGCCCCAGTCGCCGCCGTCGCGCCAGTGGCACCCGGCGGCGGGACACGGTGACGGCCGAGAGAACCGAGAGAGCCGACGCGGCCCGGTGGTGTCCGGATCTCCGGTGCTCGACACGCCTGAACCGGAGCAACTGCGTTTCGCTCCGTAAACCCTCTGCCAACATGTCCGAATGGCGGACGGTGATGGCACGTGGGTGATCGATCTCGACGGCGTGATCTGGCTGGCGCAGGAGCCCATCCCCGGTTCCGCCGACGCCGTCGGCCGGCTCCGCCACGCCGGTATCGCCGTGCTCTTCGCCACCAATAACGCCCTGCCCACGGTGGACGAGTTGGTCGCGCAGTTGGCCGCCGTCGGCATACCGGCCGTGCCCTCGGACCTCGTCACCTCGGCCCAGGCGGCGGCGTCGATGTTGGAGCCCGGCACCACCGCCGTGGTCTGCGCCGGCGGGGGGGTGCGCGAGGCGCTGGCCGCCCGGAAAGTGACGGCGGTGGCCGAAGGACCGGCCGACGCCGTCGTGGTGGGCCTCACCCGGCAGTTCGACTACGCCATGCTCAGCACGGCCGTGTCCGCCGTGCGCGCCGGAGCTCGGCTGGTGGGGACCAACGAGGACGTCACCTACCCCACGCCCGACGGCGTGATCCCCGGCGCCGGGGCATTGCTGGCGGCCGTGGCCGCCGGCGCCCAGACCGCCCCCGAGGTCGCCGGCAAGCCCCACGAGCCCATCGTGGACCTGCTCCGCCGGAGGGCACCGGATGCCCGGATGGTGGTGGGGGACCGGCCGTCGACCGACGGTCTTCTCGCTCGGCGACTGGGCGTGCCCTTCGCTCTGGTGCGCTCGGGAGTGACCCCTCCCGACGCCGGGGCGGGCGACCACGCATCCGAGGTGGAACCGGAGATCGATACCGCCGATCTGGCGGCCGTGACCGAACGGTATCTGTCGTCGCCGCGCCCCCCGAGGCGATCACCGGCCTTGAAGCGCGCCATCGAGGGTCGTAGCGTGGCCCCCATGCCCCCCAACGACGGTCTCAAGAGGTACCTCGAAGCAGGTTTGGCGCTCACCCAGATCACCCGGGCCCGGGCCGAAGAGCTCGTGCACGAACTGATCCAGGCCGGAGAAGTGGAGACCAACCGCGCCCAGGAGTGGGTGGAGGACCTGGTGAAGAACAGTCGGGAACGCTCCGACACGTTGCTGTCCACCGTGCGCGGCGAGGTGAAGGCACAGCTGGCCGACATGGGGATCACGAGCATGGACGACTTGGCCCACCGGGTGGCCGAAGTGCTCGACCGGGCCGAGACGGCGGCCCGCAAAGCCACCAGCCGCGGTCCCGGACGGAGACGGACCTCCGCACGCGGTGCCACCGCCAAGAAGGCCCCGGCGCGCAAGACGGCGGCCAAGAAGGCCCCGGCCAAGAAGACGGTGGCGAAGAAGACCCCGGCGCGCAAGGTTCCGGCCAAGAAGACGGTGGCGAAGGCCGCCGCCAAGAAGACGGCCGGGCGATCCTCGAAGGCCAGCAAGGCGCGCCGCTGACTCGACGAGGCGTCCGCCGCCGACTCGATCTCGAGTTGGTGCGGCGGGGTCTCGTGCCGACACGAGCGCACGCGCACGATGCGGTGGCGCGCGGTGTCGTCCTCGTTGGCGGCGTGGTGGCCGACAAGCCGGCCCGGATGGTGGCCGAGAGTGATGCCATCGTGGTGGGAGAAGGCGCACGACGATTCGTCTCGCGCGGTGGCGACAAGCTCGAGGCTGCTCTCGAACGCTTTGCGGTGACGATCGACGGTCGTCGTTGTCTCGACGCCGGCGCCTCCACCGGCGGGTTCACCGACTGTCTCCTCGAACGGGGCGCGGCGTCCGTCATGGCCGTCGACGTCGGCTACGGCCAGCTCCACCCGCGCCTCCGCGCCGATCGGCGCGTGACCGTGCGCGAGAGGACACATATCCGGAGCCTGGCTGACCTCGAGGACGACCCGTTCGAGGTGATCGTCGCCGATCTATCGTTCATCTCGCTGACCAATGTGATCCCGCTCCTGGTGGGAACGCTGGCGGCCCCCGGGGCCGACCTGGTGCTCCTGGTGAAGCCCCAGTTCGAGGTCGGTCAGATCGAAGTCAGCCGCGGCCGGGGGGTGGTGCGTGACCCGGTGCTGCGACGCCGGGCGCTCGACAAGGTTGCCTCCGCCCTCACCGGGGCCCGAGCGACCATCATGGGAGCCATGGCGTCCCCCGTCCTCGGCCCGGCCGGAAATGCGGAATACCTCCTGTGGGCGCGGGTGCCCTCGTCGTCCGGCGAGCCGCCGACGGGCATCGACGTCGCCGCCGCCCTCACCGCCGCCGTCGCCGCCTCGCCCGACAGCCCCGCCTCGCCCGACAGCCCCGCCTCTCCCGACGCCGCGCTGCTCTCGCCACCCGGGGACCGGTGACGCGGTGGTGGCCGTCGCCTTCGTCGTGCATCCCGAGCGTCCGGTGGCGGCCGAGTTGGCGGCGCGCGCCGGGAAATGGCTCGAGGCCCGGGGCCACACCGTGACCCGTGTCGTCGATTCCATCCACGACGAAGAGGGATTCGACGACGACGTCGTCGATCTCGCCGTCAGTCTGGGCGGCGACGGAACGATGTTGCGCACGGTGGCCATTGCCGCGGGACGTGGCATTCCCATCCTGGGAGTGAATCTGGGGCAGCTCGGGTACCTCACCGAAGTGGAACCGTCCGCCCTCGAACATGCGCTCGAACGGTTCGTGACCGGTGACTACGTGATCGAAGAACGCATGACCCTCGAGGTCAGGATCACACGGGCCGGATCGTCCTCCGCGTCGGAGACCGGTCCGTATCTGGTGCTCAACGAAGCGGTGGTGGAGAAGACGTTGTCGGGACACACGGTCCGTTTGCGCACCTCCATCGCCGGGCGCCCCTTCGTCACCTACCTGGCCGACGGGCTCCTCGTCTGCACACCCACGGGATCGACGGCCTACAACCTGTCGGCGCGCGGACCCATCTTGAGTCCGGGTCTGCGGGCCATCGTGGTGACGCCCATCTCCGCCCACATGCTTTTCGACCGCACCATCGTGCTGGAGCCGCGTCAATGGCTGCGCGTCGAAGTGGCCGAACCCCGGGCCGGCGTGGTCGTGATCGACGGCGTGAGCGTGGCCCAGTTGGAGCCGGGCGATGCCATCGAGTGCCGGGAAGGCCCTGACGACGCCCGTCTGGTCTCGCTCGGCCATCGCGACTTCCACGACATCTTGCGGTCCAGGTTCCACCTGGCCGACCGCTGATCGGCCCGGCACCGAAGAGCATGCTCGTCGAACTGCGGGTGAAGGACCTGGGGGTGATCGAGTCCGTGACCCTCGATCTCGAATCGGGCATGACGGCGCTCACCGGGGAGACGGGTGCGGGCAAGACGCTTCTAGTGGAAGCGCTCGAGCTGCTCGTGGGGGGACGCGCCGATCCCGTGCTCGTGCGCCCCGGTGCGGACCAGGCTCTCGTCGAGGGGCGGTTCGTCATCGACGACGAGGAGGTCATCCTGGCCCGGGCCGTCGCCACCAAGGGACGTTCCCGCGCCTGGATCGACGGGCGTATGGCGCCGGTGTCGGCCCTGTCGGACATCGGCGCACGACTGGTCGACCTCCACGGACAGCACGCCCATCAATCGCTTCTCGATCCGGTCGTCCAGCGCCGATCGCTCGACTCGTTCGCCGCCATCGACACGGGTCCACTGGCGGACGCCCGTGCCGCCTGCCGCTCCCTGGCGGCCGAGCTCGACGCCCTGGGCGGCGACGCCCGGGCCCGGGCCCGGGAGATCGACCTGCTGCGCCATCAACTGTCGGAGATCGACGGTGCCCAGCTCGAGAACGCCGACGAGGACGCCGTCCTGGGCGCCGAGGAGGAACGGCTGGCGGAAGCGTCGGCCCACCGGCAGGCCGCGGCCGACGCCCTTGCCGCCCTCGACGCCGAGGAGGACGGTGCCGGCCGGGCCCGGGCCTCGGGCGGCGGCGCCGTGGACCAGATCGGTGCCGCGCGCGGTGCCATCGCCGGGCGTGCCCCCCTGGCCGACCTGGCCGCCCGGCTGGCGGCCGTCCAAGCCGACGCCGCCGACATCGCGTCGGAGCTCCGCCAGGTGGTCGAGACCTGGGAGGACGACCCGGCGCGTCTGGAAGACGTGCGGGCCCGGCGTAACACGCTGCACGAGTTGTCGCGCAAGTACGGAGAGGGCATCGCCGGGGTCCTCGCCTACGCCGACGAGATCCGTGCCCGTGTGGAGTCGCTCGAATCGGTCGAGGAGCGCGCCGCCGCCCTGCAGGCCGAGATCGCCGGCGCCGACGCCCATCTGGCCGCCGTCGAAGCCGACGTGGGCGCGGCCCGGCGGCGCGCCGCCCCCGATCTCGCCCGCGCCGTCCAGCGACGGCTGCGGACGCTGGCCATGCCCCGGGCCCGCCTCGAGGTGACGGTGGGGGAGCGTGACCCCGGCGAGGACGTGGCCTTCCTTCTCGGTGCCAATCCGGGAGAGGCGGTGCTGCCGCTGGCCAAGGTGGCGTCGGGCGGAGAGTTGGCCCGGGCCATGCTGGCCCTGCGCCTGCTGTTGACCGACGCCCCGCCCACCATCGTCTTCGACGAGGTGGACGCCGGTATCGGAGGCGAAGCGGCCCTGGCCGTCGGCCACGCCCTGGCCGAGGTGGCCACGCGCCACCAGGTCCTGGTGGTGACCCACCTGGCCCAGGTGGCCGCCTCGGCCGGCCATCAGATCGCCGTGCACAAGGAGGTCACCGGCAACCGGACCCTGGCTGTCACCGACTCCCTCGACGCCGAGGCCCGCGTGATCGAGCTGGCCCGGATGCTGTCCGGTCAGCCCGATTCGGCCACGGCCCGCAGGCACGCCGAAGAGCTCCTGGTCGAGAGTTCGGGCGCCGGCCGCCGCACGCGCCGGTGACGCACCGAGCCGGGGCCGGCCCGGGTCTGCGCCCGAGCGGGTTCACCCGTTGGCCGCGCGCCGTCGTCTAACGTGGACCAGGTGTTCAGCGGAACCCGAGCGTGAGCAAGTACATCTTCGTCACCGGCGGGGTGTCCTCGTCGCTCGGCAAGGGTCTCACCGCCTCCTCTCTCGGTCGACTGCTCAAATGTCGTGGGCTGCGCGTCACGATGATCAAGCTCGACCCCTACATCAACGTCGATCCGGGCACGATGAACCCCTTCGAGCACGGAGAGGTCTTCGTCACCGAGGACGGGGGTGAGACCGACCTCGACCTCGGGCACTACGAGCGTTTCATCGACGAGAACCTGAGCCGCCGGTCGAACGCCACGACGGGATCGATCTATCGCGACGTCATCGCCAAGGAGCGGTTGGGCGAATACCTGGGGAAGACCGTCCAGGTCATCCCCCACGTGACCGACGAGATCAAAGAACGCATCCAGAAGGTCGCCTCCGACACGGTCGACGTCGTCATCGTGGAGGTGGGCGGCACCGTCGGCGACATCGAGATCCTTCCCTTCCTCGAGGCCATCCGTCAGTTCCGCCACGACGTGGGACGCGACAACGTCTGCTACATGCACCTCACCCTGGTGCCGTACCTGGCGCCGTCGGGGGAGCAGAAGACCAAACCCACCCAGCACTCCGTCACCCAGATCCGCGGCTACGGCATCCAGCCCGACGTGATCGTCTGCCGCTCCGATCAACCCATCTCCGATTCGCTCAAACGCAAGATCTCGCTTCTGTGCGACGTCCCGGTCGAGGGGGTGATCTCGGCCGTCGACGCGCCGAGCATCTACGAGATCCCGCTGGCGTTGCACGAGGAGGGGCTCGACCGGGTGGTGTGCCGGACGCTGGCCATCGACGACGAGCTCCACCCGGTGGACCTCTCCGGCTGGGAACGGGTGGCGTCCCTGGTGTCAGCGGCCGAGCGCCCGGTGCGGATCGCCGTGGTGGGCAAGTACGTGAGCCTGCCCGACGCCTACCTGTCCGTGGTCGAAGCCCTTCGTCACGCCGGGTTCCACCACGCGTCCAAGATCGACCTCGTCTGGATCCCGGCCGAGCAGATCGACGACTGGTTGGCCGGCGACCGTCTCCAGCAACTCGACGGCATCGTCATCCCCGGCGGGTTCGGCGAGCGCGGCATCGAGGGCAAGGTGTCGGCGGCCCGCTACGCGCGCGAGCACGAGATCCCCTGTCTCGGTCTGTGCCTCGGTCTCCAGGTCATGGTCATCGACACGGCCCGTCACCTGGCCGGTCTCGAGGGGGCCAACTCGACGGAGTTCGACCATTTCACACCGGCACCCGTCATCGACCTGATGGACGAGCAGCACGCCATCGTGGACAAGGGCGGCACCATGCGGCTGGGCTCGTACGTCGCCCAGCTCGTCCCCGGCTCGGTGGTGGCCGAGGCATACGGCTCGACCGTGGTCTCGGAGCGCCACCGTCACCGCTACGAGGTGAACCCCCGATTCCGGCCCGCTCTGGAAGAGTCCGGTCTCCTGTGCTCGGGCGTCTCGCCCGACGGCCGGTTGGTCGAGTTCGTCGAACTGCCCGGCCATCCGTTCTGGGTGGGGACGCAGGCGCATCCCGAGTTCAAGAGCCGTCCCGATCGTCCGCACCCGCTCTTCCAGGCGCTGTTGGAGGCCGCTCTGGCCCGGGCCGAAGGCCGCCTGCCACGCCTCATCGACATCGATGTCGATGTCGGCGTCGTCTCCTGACCAGCTGACCAGCATGGCCGGGGGACCGTCGCCTGGGGGCCGGTCCGGCGGGTTCCGGCATGTGGGTGACGACGTGCGCTACCGCGGCTGGCGCATCTCGGTCGTCGAGGCGACGTTCGCGGCCCCCGACGGGACCGCGTTCAGCCGCGACATCGTCCGCCACCCGGGGGCGGTCGCCGTGGTGGCCGTCACCGATGCCGGCGACGTTCTGCTCGTGCGCCAGTACCGGGGAGCGGTGGACCGCGTGCTGCTCGAGATCCCCGCCGGGACCCGGGACGTCGACGGCGAACCCCCCGAGGACACCGCTCGCCGCGAGCTGCTCGAGGAGGTGGGTGTGCACGCCGGCCGGTTGCAGGTCCTCGGCACGATGTTGAACAGTCCCGGCTTCTGCGACGAGGAGACCCATCTCTTCCTGGCCACCGGTCTCGAGGCCGGGGACCACGACCGCGAGGGTGTCGAAGAACAGCACATGGAAGTCGTCACGGTCCCGTTGGACGACGTCGACCGACTGGTGGCATCGGGGGAGCTCGTCGACGGGCAGACCATCATCGGCCTGCTTCTGGCCCGTCGGGCCCTCTCCGCTGGACCCGGCTCCGACCACACCTGAGCGCGGGCCGACCTATGGCGAGAACCACGATGAGCGGGGCTACGAGAACAAGTGGTGCAACGAGAAGGAGTGGTGCAACGAGAACGAGTGGTGCAACGAGAACCGAGTTGAGCCCGAGCGCCGAGGAGTTTCTGACCTGGCTGGCCGTCGAACAGGGTCGGGCCCGCAACACCCTGGTGTCGTACCGGCGCGACCTGCTCGGCTACGAGGGATATCTCTCCGAGCGCGGACGCAGTGTGGACGACGCCGATCCCGCCCTCGTGGAGGACTACGTCGCCGCCCAACTGGCGTCGGGCCTGGGGACGGCGTCGGTGGCACGCGCCCAGGCGGCGGTGCGCGGTCTGCACCGCTTCCGGCTCGAGGAGCGGTGGGCCGAAACCGATCCCACCAGCGATCTGCGGCCGCCGGGACTCTCCCGCCGGCTGCCGAAGGCGCTGTCCGAAGAGGACACCGAACGCCTGCTCGACGCCGCCGCCGGTGACGATCCGGCGTCCCGACGCGACCGGGCCATGCTCGAGGTGCTGTACGGCACCGGCATGCGGGTGTCGGAACTCGCCGGGCTGAGCCTCGGGGATCTCGGATCGGACACGGGCCTCGTGCGCGTCCTCGGCAAGGGGGCGAAGGAACGCCTCGTCCCCCTCGGACGCTGCGCCAGCGAGGCCCTCGACCAGTGGCTGGCACCGGGCGGCCGGGCCCGCTTCGAACCCCG
This sequence comes from Acidimicrobiales bacterium, assembly GCA_035604075.1. GTDB lineage: Bacteria > Actinomycetota > Acidimicrobiia > Acidimicrobiales > UBA8190 > Palsa-661. Next base: position 15,882 of record DATNJD010000156.1, on the reverse strand, counting down.
CCGGTGGGCCCGGCGGGGAGACGCCGAGGCCGTCTTCCTGAACAGCCGGGGCGGCCGGCTCACCCGGCAGGGGATCTGGGGGGTGCTCAAGAAGCGGGCCCGCGCTGCCGGGCTCGAGGACGTGGTCCATCCGCACGTGCTGCGCCACTCCTGCGCCACTCACATGCTGGCCCACGGGGCCGACATCCGGGTCGTCCAGGAGCTGCTCGGGCACGTTTCCATCGCCACCACCCAGATCTACACACGGGTCTCGCTCGGGCATCTCCGGGAGGCGTACGAGCAGGCCCACCCGCGCTCGGGGCGTTAGCCCAGGCAGTATCGTTGTGGCGTGCCCAACGATGCGTCGACGGTCGACTACCGCGCCCTCCTCGAGGAGGAGCAGCGGGACCTCCGGGCCAAGCTCGGAGAGCTTGGGATCGGCGGCGACAGCCTGACCTATGACTCCAACTTCGCCGATTCCAGCCAGGTGACGGCGGAACGCAGCGAGGTCGAGGCGCTGGCCGGGCAGCTGCGGGAGACGCTCTCGGGCGTGGAACGGGCCCTGGACAAGCTGTCGAGCGGCGGCAGCTACGGGGAGTGTGAGGACTGCGGGCAACCGATCGACCCGCTGCGGCTCGAAGCCAAGCCGGCGGCGCGGTACTGCATCAACTGCATGGCGAAACACTGAGTCTGTGAGCAACCCCTGGGGCGCGGCACCGCAGGGCCCGCAACGGGGTCAAGGTCCGAACCCGCGCACCGTGGCCTGGGTGATCGCCGGGATCGCCGTGGTGGTGGTGCTGGTGCGCACCCACCACCTCACCGCCGTCGAGTTCATGTACTTCGGGGCCCTCGTCCCCTCGGTCATCCTGCACGAGGTGTCGCACGGGGCCATGGCCCAGGCCTTCGGGGACGACACGGCCAAGCGGGCCGGCCGGCTCACGCTCAACCCGGTGAAGCACATCGATCCCTTCGGGACCATCATCCTGCCCATCCTGCTGGTGCTGAGCGGGCACGGGGTGATCGGGTGGGCCAAGCCCGTGCCGGTGAACGTCTCGCGCCTGCGGCACCCGCGCAACGAAGGAGTGGTGGTCTCGCTCGTCGGCCCGGGAGTGAACATCCTGCTGGCCGCCGTCCTGGCCCTCGTCTACCGGGCCGTGGCGACGGGAACCGACAAGGAATTCCTGCGGCTGGGAGCGCTGGCCGGGCCGACGTGGCTCAACTTCGTCTTCATCGCCGGCCTGGTGAACGTCTTCCTGGCCGTCTTCAACCTGATCCCGTTGCCGCCCCTCGACGGATCGGCCGTCATCGAGCGGCTGTTGCCGGCGCGGCTGTTGCCCGGGTACTACCGGATCCGGCCCTTCACCCTGGTCATCCCGCTGATCATTGTGGTGCTCTTCCCGAGCGTCCTCGACCGGATCTTCAACCCCGCTTTCAACCTGTGGGCGAGCGCCGTGGGCGCCTGACGGGCCCGTCGAAAGAACCCCTGTCGAAAGAACCCCTGTCGAAAGAACCCCTGTCGAGAGAGCTCAGCCGGGGGCGAGGAGACCGGCGGCCCGCGTGGCGCGTTCGAGGGTTCGGGCGGCCACGGTGTGGGCCTTGGCGGCGCCCTCGGCCAGGACCGCGCGCACGTAGCCAGGGTCTGCGGTGAGCTGGGCGTAGCGGTCCTGCAGCGGTTGCAGGAGCGTGATGACGGCCTCGGCCACGTCGGCCTTGAGCGGGCCGTAGCCGGTGTAGCCGTCGGCCAGGGCAGCGGGGTCGCCCCCGGTGGCGGCGGCCAGGAGCTCGAGCAGGTTCGCGACACCGGGCTTCGTCGCCGGGTCGTAGCGCACCGAGGTCTCGGTGTCGGTTACCGCCTTGCGGACCTTGCGGTCGATCTCCTTCGGAGGATCGAGGACGGAGACGGTGCCGAGGGGAGAGCTGACCGACTTCGACATCTTCCGGGTGGGTTCCTGGAGATCCATGACGCGCGCCGCCAAGGTGGGGACGGCCGCCTGGGGTACGACGAAGGTGTCGCCGTGGTGGTGGTTGAACCGGATGGCCAGATCGCGGGTGAGCTCCAGGTGCTGGCGTTGGTCCTCGCCGACGGGGACGCGCTCGGCGTCGTAGAGCAGGATGTCGGCCGCCATCAGGACGGGATAGGTGAAGAGCCCGACGCGGACGGACTCGGACTCGCCTCCCTTGTCCTTGAACTGCGTCATCCGGCGCAGCTCGCCCATGGTGGCCGTGCACTCGAGCAGCCACTGCAGCCGGGGGTGCTCGGGGACGTGGCTCTGGGCGAAGAGGGTGCAGGCCGAGGGGTCGAGACCGGCGGCGAGCAGGAGCGTGGCGGCGTCGAGGGTCCGCTGCGCCAGGAGAGCCGGGTCGTACTCCTGGGACAGGGCGTGGAGGTCGACGACGCAGTAAAAGGCGTCGTTGTCGTCCTGGAGCGCCACCCACTGGCGCAGCGCCCCCAGGTAGTTGCCGAGATGGACGTCGCCGCTCGGTTGCACGCCCGACAGGATCCTGGCCATGGCTGGCCATGGTACGGGAGACCGCGGAGTGGGCCCGGCACCGGCCGATCCTGCTCAGGGGCCATGCACGGCAAGCCGGCGCGGAACCGGTAACGTCGGCACGTGACTGCCCACGTCTCCACGCCCGCGTACGAGGGGCCCTGTGACGTGCTGCTTCAGCTGGTCTCGGAGCACAAGCTCGATATCTACGAGATCCCCCTGGCCGAGATCGTTGACGCCTTCCTGGCCGAATTGGCCACCCTGGAGACGCTCGACTTGCAGGTGACGACCGAGTTCCTGGTGATCGCCGCCATCCTGGTCGAGCTCAAGAGCCGCAAGCTCCTTCCCGGTCCCGACGACGTCGACGACGACGAGGAGCTCTCGGGCTTCGAGGAGCGCGACCGGCTGCTCGCCCGGCTGCTCGAGCTGCAGGCCTATGCGGCCGCTTCCGACGCCTTCGCCGTGCTGATCGAACAGGCGGCGCGGTCGCTTCCCCGCTCGGCCGGCCTCGACGAACCCTTCCGGGACATGGCCCCCGATCTGCTGGTCGGGATCACCCCCGAGCGGCTGGCCGCCGCTTTCCTCGTGGGGTCGGCACCCCGGCCCGAGCTCATTCTCGACCTCTCGCACGTCACCGTCGAGGCCGTCACCGTGTCCGAGGCGGTGGACGAGCTCGAGGGGCGGCTGCCGGGGGCGGGCACGGTCAGCTTCCGGGCCCTCACCGCCCACTGCACGACCCGGATGCAGGTGATCGTGCGCTTCCTGGCGCTGCTCGAGCTGTGCAAGCGGGGATGGATCGCCCTCGACCAGGGCGAGACCTTCGGAGACCTGGCCATCACCTGGACGGCCCCGGCGCACGCCCTGTCCGTCGTGGGCGGGGGCGACGGGGTCGAGGAGTACGACGGCTGAGTCGCCGGCTGTGTCCGGTCGGCCGGCGTTGTCTGCATATGGCGCTTCCTGAGGAATATGGCGCTTCCTGAAGAACAGCGGGCCATCGAGGCCGTCGTGCTCTCGGCCGTCGAGCCGGTCCCGGCCACGCTGCTGGCCGAGCTGCTCGAGCTCCCCGTGGACAAGGTGGAGACGGCCTGTGCCGAGCTGGCCGAGGGGTACCGGGCCGACGGCCGCGGTTTCGTGCTGGCCCACGTGGCCGGTGGGTACCGCTACCAGACGCACCCCGAGATGGCGCCCTTCGTCGAGCGCTTCGCCATGGAGGGGGTCTCGTCGCGGCTGTCGTCGGCCGCCCTCGAGTCGCTCGCCATCATCGCCTACCGCCAGCCCGTGTCGCGGGGCCAGATCGCGGCGCTGCGCGGCGTGAACGTCGACGGCGTAGTCCGGCTGCTCGAGCAGCGCGGGTACATCGCCGCCGTCGGCCACGCCCAGGGGCCGGGTCAGCCCACGCTCTACGGCACCACCCCGGCCTTTCTCGAGAAGCTCGGCCTGGCCTCGCTCGACCAGCTCCCGCCGGTGGAGGATCTGCTGCCCGGCCCCGACGCCATGGAGGAACTCGAGGAGCGCCTGCGTCCCGGCGCCGATGCCTGATCGCGGCACCGAAAGGCCCGCGACCGCCGACGAGGCGGGCGAACAACGACTGCAGAAGGTCTTGGCCCGGGTGGGCCTGGGCAGCCGGCGGGCCTGTGAGGAGCTGATCGCCGACGGCCGGGTGACGGTGAACGGGGAGCGGGCCGTCCTGGGCCAACGCGTCGATCCGGGCCGTGACCGGGTGGCGCTCGACGGGGTGGCCCTGCCCCTTCTTCCCGGCCTCGTCCACTACGTGCTGAACAAACCGGTCGGCGTTCTCACCACGGCCGACGACCCCCAGGGCCGGCCCACCGTGGTGGAACTGGTCCCGGCCGAGCCGCGCGTGTTCCCCGTGGGCCGGCTCGACGCCGACAGCGAGGGCCTGCTGATCATGACCAACGACGGGGACCTGGCCCAGAGGCTCACCCACCCGTCGTTCGGCGTCGAGAAGGAGTACCTGGCCGAGGTGGAGGGCGTGCCCTCGGCCGGAGCCCTGCGGACGCTGCGTCAGGGCGTCGAGCTCGACGACGGGATGACGGCGCCGGCCACCGTGGGCGTGGTCGCCCCCGGGGTGCTGCGGATCGTGATCCACGAAGGCCGCAACCGGCAGGTCCGGCGGATGACCGAGGCGGTGGGCCATCCCGTGCGGCGGCTCGTGCGGACGCGGATCGGGCCGCTCACCGAACGGGGACTGGCCCCGGGGGAGTGGCGCCCGCTCACCCTGACCGAGGTGCGCGCGCTGGCCTCGGCCGCCGGGCCCCGTCCCGGCCGAGCACCACGTGAGAGCCCTGGTAAGAGGGGCCGGACCGGCGGGAGCGGCGGCGGCGGTCGGTAGCATGCGGGGGCCATGGCCTCCCCGACCACGCCCGATCGTGCCGCCGTCGTCGGCACGGGGCTGATCGGCGGTTCCATCGGGCTCGCCCTGCGGGCCCGGGGCTGGCACGTGACGGGGCACGACGCCGACACGGAGCGCGCCGAGCAGGCGCAGCGGGCCGGCGCGCTCGACGCCGTGGGCTTCGATCCCGACGCCCGGGTGACGTTCGTGGCCACGCCGGTCGACGCCGTGGCCAAGGCGGTGGCGGACGTCTTCGGCCAGAGGGGCCTGCGGGCCGACGCCGTGGTGACCGACGTGGCCGGGGTGAAGGGTCCGGTGATGGCGGCCGTGGGCGACCCCCGCTTCGTGGGGGGCCACCCCATGGCCGGGTCCGAGCAGGTGGGCCTCGACGGCGCCGACGGCGACCTGTTCGTGGGGGCCACCTGGGTGCTCACCCCCACCGCCGACACCGATCCGGGCTCCTACTCCCGGCTGCAGGCGGTGGTCGTCTCCCTCGGCGCCGAGGTGGTGGCGCTCTCCCCCGAGCAGCACGACGCCCTGGTGGCGGTGGTCTCCCACGTCCCCCACCTGACCGCCGCCACCTTGATGAACCTGGCCGACCGCAAGGCCGAGAAGCACGGCGCGCTGCTGCGGCTGGCCGCCGGCGGCTTCCGGGACATGACGCGGATCGCCGCGGGCCAACCGGCGATCTGGCCCGACGTCTGCGCCGACAACGCGCCGGCCATCGTCGAGGCCTTCGACATCCTGCTGGCCGACCTCTCGGCCATGCGCGACCGGGTGGCGGCGGGCGACCGGTCCGGTCTGCTCGAGGTGCTCGAGCACGCGGCGACGGCCCGGCGGTCGCTGCCCTCGCGGGCCGTCCGGCCCGAACGGCTGACCGAGATCCGGGTCCCCGTGCCCGACCGTCCCGGCGTGCTGTCGGAGATCACCACGTTGGCCGGCGATCTGGGGGTCAACATCGCCGACCTCGAGATCGCCCACAGCGCCGAGGGCGACCGCGGTGTGCTCGTGCTGGTGGTCGACGCCGACGGCTCGGACCGGCTCGTCGACTCTCTGCACGGCCGCGCCTACCGCGCCACGGCCCGGAACCTCGAATGACCGTGCTCCTCGTCCCCGGCGGCCGGCCCCTGCGAGGAACCGTCTCCGTGCCCGGGGACAAGTCGATCTCGCACCGGGCCCTGCTGCTGGCGGCGGTGGCCGAGGGGACCTCGGTGGTGGAGGGACTGTCCGACGGCGATGACGTGCGGCGCACGGCGGCGGCCGTCACCGCGCTGGGGGCGACGATCGACGGGCCGAGGATCAGCGGTGGGGTCGGCCGTGTGCACGCCCCGTCCGGCCCTCTCGACCTCGGCAACTCGGGAACCACCATGCGGCTGCTGGCCGGTCTGGTGGCGGGATTCGAGATGACCGTCGTGATGGGGGGCGACGCGTCGCTGTCGGTGCGGCCGATGGACCGGGTGGCCGTGCCCCTGCGGCTCATGGGGGCCGACGTCACCGGCACCGGCGCGCGCGTCCTTCCCCCTCTGACCGTCCACGGCGGGGCGTTGCACGGGATCGACTACACCCCTCCCATGGCGAGCGCCCAGGTGAAATCGTGTGTGTTGTTGGCGGGGCTGCACGCCGAGGGGGAGACGGTCGTGCGGGAGCCCGTTCTCACCCGCCGCCACACCGAGGAGATGTTGGCGCTGTGTGGGGCCGACGTCACCGAGGAGGACGACGATGGCACCCACGTGGTGCGGCTGCGGCGCCGTGCCCTGGCGCCCTTTCGGATCGATGTGCCCGCCGACCCGTCCCAGGCCGCCTTCTGGGTGGTGGCCGGGTGCATCGTGCCGGACAGCGACGTCACCGTGGAGAACGTCTACGTGGGTGCGGGGCGGCGCGGCTTTCTCGACGTGCTCGTCCGGATGGGCGCCGACATCGACGAGTCGTCGCGCCGCGGCCCCGCCGACCTGGCGGCCACCGCCGGCATCCGGGCCCGTTTCGGACCGCTCGAGGCCACCACGGTGGAGGCGGACGAGATCACCGGTCTCGACGAGGTCCCGGTGCTGGCCGTGGCGGCCGCCTGCGCCCAGGGCACCACCGTCTTCTCGGGGGTGGGGGAGCTGCGGGTGAAGGAGTCCGATCGGCTGCAGGCCGTGATCAGACTGCTCGGTGCCTTCGGGGCCACGGCCGAGGCGCGGGGCGACGATCTCGTCGTCCACGGTTCGCCGTCGTTGTCGCCGGCCACCTTCGACGCCGGCGGTGACCATCGGATGGCGATGGCCGCCGCCGTGGCTGCCGCCCGGGCCGAGGGCACCGGCCCCTCCGAGATCTCGGGGTTCGACTCGGTCGCCACCAGTTACCCGCGCTTCGCCGAGCACCTCGCCCATCTGGCCCGGGCCGAGCAGGTCCGGTCAGACGGCGGCGGCCGATCGTGACAAAGGTGATCGCCATCGACGGACCCGCCGGCGCCGGCAAGTCCACCCTGGCCCAGGCCGTGGCCGACCACCTGGGCCTGGCCCGGCTCGACACCGGCGCCATGTACCGCGCCGTGGCCTTCACGGCGCTCGCCCGGGGCATCGACGTGCACGACACGACGGCGGTGGGCGAGCTGGCCCGGTCACTGCGCATCGAGGTCGGTGAGACGGTGACGGTGGACGGCGAGGACGTGACCGGCGCCATCCGCAGCGCGGCGGTCGACGGCGCCGTCTCGGCCGTGGCCGCCAACCCCGAGGTGCGCGCCACGCTGGTGGAGCGGCAGCGCCGGTGGGTGGCAGGTCGCGGCGCCGGCGTCGTCGAGGGCCGCGACATCGGCACCGTCGTGCTGCCCGACGCCGATCTCAAGATCTACCTGACGGCGCGCACGGGCGAGAGGGCCCGGCGCCGCGCCGAGGAACGCTCCGACGGCCGCAGCGTGGCCGAGATCGAGAACGATCTGCAGCGCCGCGACCGGCTCGACTCCAGCCGCACCGTCTCACCCCTGGTCATGCCCGAGGACGTGGCCGATGACGCCGTCGTCATCGACTCCACGGGCAAGTCCGCCGACGACGTCCTCCGGGAGGTTCTGGCATGCCTGTAAAGCCCGTCACCGACACCGACGCCACCGACACGCGTCACTTCACCCTGGGGCTGCCCACCGCCGTCTACCGGGCGCTGCGGTCGGTCGCCCACGCCGTGAACCGGGGCTACCTGCGGGTCACGGTCGAGGGCGCCTCGGTCGTCCCGGCCACGGGACCGGTGATCCTCGCCCCCGTGCACCGGAGCAACATCGACTTCCTGGTGGCCTCCGAGGTGACGACGCGCAAGCTCTTCTACATGGCCAAGGACACCCTGTGGAAGCGGCCGCGCTTCGGCGCCTTCCTCGAATCGATCGGCGCCTTCCCCGTGCACCGCGAGGGGGCCGACCGCCTGGCGCTCGACCGGGCCCAGGACGTCCTCGAACGCGGCGAGGCCCTGATCCTCTTCCCCGAGGGCACCCGGCGCAGCGGCCCCGTGGTGGAGGAGCTCCATGAGGGCGCCGCCTTCCTCGCGGCGCGCACCGGCGCGCCCATCATCCCCATCGGCATCGGCGGCTCGGCGGCGGCCATGCCCAAGGGCTCGAAGATGATCCGGCCCGTGAAGATCCATGTCGTGGTGGGCCAACCCCTTCAGGCGCCGGCCCGTTCGGCCAAGGGGCGCGTGCCGCGCACCCAGGTCCATGCCCTCACCGAGGTCCTGCGCGCAGAGCTGCAAGCCCTCTACGACATGGCCCAGAAACGCGTCGAGGACACCGCCGGCCGTCGCCGCTGAACGGGCGGCGGGACCGTCACGACGGCGGGTGACGCACCAGGATCACGACGTCGGGGCCCGTCTCGGCCGGGGCCCAGCACGAGGAGGGCGCGACGCAGGTGATCCCCTGGATGCTCCCGACCCCGGCCGGCAGGGGCTCGGCCGACCAGCTGGCGCCCCCGTCGGTGCTGGCCTCGATGCCGCCGTATTGGGCCACCCAGCAGTCCGACGCCGTCGGGCACGAGAGGCCGACCAACTCCGTCGGGACCGGCGTGGCCGGGAGGACCTCGGTCGTCCAGGTCGTCCCGCCGTCGGCGGTGAGGTCGACGATGGCCTCGTTCGTCGTCCCCGTGTAGGAGCCGCCCAGGGCGAAGCAGTCCGACGCCGTCGGGCACGAGACGGAGTCGAAATCCGCCGTGTCGGCCTCGGTCTGCCACGTGGTCCCGCCGTCGGTGGTCAGCGCCAGCGTGCCGAGGAAGTGCGGGTTCGGGCTGACGGTGGCGACCAGGCAGACCGACGCCGTCGGGCACGAGAGGTCGGTGACGCGCGCACCGCCACCGATCCCCAGGCTCTGCGTCTGCCACGTGGTCCCGCCGTCGGTGGTGGCGATGGCACCCGTGCCGTTGCCGTCGCCCACGAAGATCGCCGCCGTGCAGTCGGAGCTGGTCGGGCACGAGATCGCTCCCTCGAGGCCCTCGACCCCGGCCGGGACCGTCTGGGTCACCCACATCGCACCGCCGTCGGTGGTGGCGAGCAGCACGCCCGGCTCGCTCGAGGTGGCTCCGACAGCGAAACAGTCGGTCGTCGTCGGGCAGGAGATGCCCCCCAGGCTGGTGGTGCCGTCGGGCAGGGTCTGTGTCGACCAGTGCCGGCCCCCGTCGGCGGTGGTGACGACGGCGGCCCCGGAGGTCGTGTCGATCGAGGCCCAGCACGCGGTGGTGGTCGGGCACGACATGTCCCACAGTTGCTCCGCCCGGCCTGACAGCGTCCCCGGCGACCACATCGCACCGCCGTCGGTGGTGGAGACGACGACGCCTGTGGCCGGGGTCTGTTCGGTCGACTGGTCCGCACCCACCGCCGTGCAGTCGGTGCGGCTGGAACAGGAGATGCCGAGCAGCACGGTGGCGCCCGGCGGGCTCTGGGTGACCCAGCTCCTGCCCCCGTCGGTGGTGGTCAGCACCGTTCCGTTGCCGGCCGCCGCCCAACAGTGGGAGGCATCGACACACGAGATCCCGCCAACGTATCCCGACGCGCTCGGAAGCGTCCTCACCTTCCAGGTCCGTCCGAAGTTCGTCGTCGTGAGCGCCGTGCCCGCCGCCCCCACGGCGACGCAGTCCGAGGTGGTCGGGCAGGAGACGATCCCGATCGTGCCGCTCGTCGGGGGCAGGTTCCCGACCGCCCAGCTGGTCCCCCCGTCGGTGGTGGTCACGGCCACAGCGGCGGTGGCGGTGGCGCCCAGGACCACGCAGTCCGACGAGGCCGGGCACGAGACGCTCCTCACGATGGTGACAGCGGCCGGGAGAGTCTGCGTCGTCCATGTCGCACCCCCGTCGGCGGTCACCACGACGGCGGCACCCACCGCCGTGCCGCCAGAGCCGACGGCGACACAGTCGGCGGTGGTCGGGCAGGAGATGCCCTTCAGGTCCCCGATCCCGCTCGGCGGACTCTGGGCCACCCACCGCCGTCCCCCGTCGGTGGTGGCGGCGATCTCCGCTGCGCCCAGGCTCAGACCGGCGCCCACGACGTAGCAGTCGGAGGTCGTCGGACAGGTGATGGTGGTCAGATAGGCGTCGTGGCCCGGCAGCGTCTGGGTCCGCCAGCTTCTCCCTCCGGTGGTGCTGTGCAGGACGGTGGAGAACTCTCCGCCGCCCCGGCCCAGGGCGAAGCAGTCCGAGCTCGTCGGGCACGAGACGGCCGACGGCGTCATCGCCGCCGGATACGCCTTCTGGACCGACCACGCGCCGGGCGCGGGTCCGGGCGCAGGTGTTGCCCACGCCGGAAGTGCGGTGGCGGCGAGGACCACGGCCGCCGCCGCGGTGACGAGGGCGACCGGCATACGCATGCGGACCATGGTGCACCTCCCGACCCGACGGCGATAGAGGCACCCCCTGCCACGATCGGGCGCGCCGTCGCCCGGCGGCCCGGTCTGGTCGTAGTCTGGTCGGCTTTGCTCACACGACTCCCGCTCGCCGATCCCGGTGCACCCGACACCCGGTCGCCGGTGCGCTTCCTTCTATGGCTGGCGCGCCGTCAGCTGCCCACCGTCGTCGGTGGCGGCGTCTTCGGTGCCGTCTGGATGGGCGCCCAGGGCCTGATCCCCGCCGCCCTCGGCGCCGCCGTCGACGCCGTGGGACGGCGGAACCGGGCCGAGCTCTACACCTGGTCGGCCGTCGTGCTCGGCCTGGGTGCGATCCAGGCCGTGGCGGGCGTGCTCCGTCACCGGCGGGCCGTCACCAATTTCCTCACCGCCGCCGTCCGCGTCCAGCAGCTGGTGGCCCGTCAGGCCAGCGTCCTCGGCGCCGACCTCACCCGGCACGTCGACGCCGGCGAGGTGGCCAGCATCGGCACCACCGACGTGCAGCGCATCGGCCGTCTCCTCGACGTGAGCGCGCGCGCCACGGGGGCGGTGGTGTCGTACGCCATCATCGCCGCGTTGCTCTTCTCGTCGTCGTGGCGGCTCGGGCTGGTCCTGGTGGTCGGTGCCCCCGTGGCCGCCGTCCTCATCCTGCCCATCATGCGGCCCCTCGAACGGCGGCAGAACGCCGAGAGGTCGGCCCGGGCGGGGGCGTCGTCGGTGGCGGCCGACACCGTGGTCGGCCTCCGGGTACTGCGCGGTCTCGGCGGCGAGGAGGTCTTCGGCCGGCGCTACACCGACGCGTCGCAGACGGTGCGCGCCGCCACCGTCCGCACCGCGCTCACCCAGTCCCTGCTCGACGCCCTCCAGGTCTTCGTGCCCGGCGCCATCCTCGTCGTCATCACCTACTTCGGCGCCCAGATGGTGCAGGCCGGCACCATCTCGACGGGCCGGCTGGTGGCCTTCTATGCCTACGCCGCCTTCCTCACCCTGCCCGTCCAGACCCTGATCGAGGCGGCCACCCGGTGGTCGTCGGCCACCGTGGCGGCGGGCCGGGTGCTCACCGTCCTCCGCCGCACGCCCGACCTGCCCCGGCCGCCGGCCCCGGCTCCCGAACCACCCGCCGGCCCCCTCACCGACCCGGCCACGGGGCTCGTGGTCGAGCCGGGCCTGCTCACCGTGGTGGCGGCCACCGATCCCGAGGAGGCGAGCGCTCTGGCGGCGCGCCTCGGTCGCTACGTCGACGGCCCCGGCCCGGGTGGCGGCGACGGTGCCGGCGACGACGGCCTGGGACACGGACCCGGCGACAGACCCGGCGAGGGAGCGGCGCTGGCCGGGACCCCGCTCGCCGCCCTCGACCTCGATGTGGTGCGGGGGCGGGTGCTCGTGGTCGACCGGGAGCCGCAGCTGCTGGCCGGCACCGTGGCCGCCGCCGTCGACGTGCCCGCCTTCCGTCGCCGCGGTGACGGAACCGAGCGCCCCACCGTGGCCGAGGCCCTCGACGCGGCCGTGGCCACCGAGATCGTGGACGACCTGCCCGACGGTCTCGCCACCGAGCTGTCCGAACGCGGCCGCACCCTGTCGGGCGGCCAGCGCCAGCGGATCGTCCTGGCCGCCACCCTGCGGGCCGACCCCGAGGTCCTCGTCCTGGACGAACCCACGAGCGCGGTCGACGCCCACACCGAGGCCGACATCGCCGGCCGCCTGCACCGGGTGCGCCGGGGACGGACCACGGTGGTGCTGTCGACGAGTCCGTATCTGCTGGAGCACGCCGACGTCGTCTGTTTCGTCGACGACGGCCGGGTGGCGGCCGTGGGTCGTCACGGCCACCTGCTCGCCACCGAGGCGCGCTACCGGCGGCTCGTGACCCGGGGTGAGTCGTGACCCGGGGTGAGTCGTGACGGCGCCCACCACCGTCGACACCGACCGGGAGTCGACCATCCTGCCCGTGGCGTCCGGTCGGGCCACCTGGCGGCACCTGCGGCGGCTAGTCGGCGAGCACCGTCGCCCCGTCGCCGTGGTGCTCGGCCTGCAGGCCGTGGCCAGCACGGCCGGTCTGGTCGGGCCCAAGGTGCTCCAGAGCGTGATCAACAACACCACCAGATCGGGCGGCCAGGCGCGCATCGACGAGGCTGTGGCCATCTTCGCCGGCGCCCTCGTGGTGCAGACCATCCTCACCGGCGCCAGCCGCGGCCTCGGCGCCGTTCTGGGCGAGAGCATCCTGGCCCGGTTGCGCGAGCAGCTCGTCACCCGCGTCCTCGACCTCCCGCTGGGCGTGGTCGAGCGGGCCGGTTCGGGCGACCTCCTCACCCGGGCCTCGACCGACGTGGACGACCTGTCCTACACGGTGCGCACGGGCCTGCCCCAGCTGCTGGTGGCGAGCGTGACGGCCGTGCTGGCCGTGGCCGCCCTGTTGTGGACGGCCCCCGTCCTCGGCCTCGCCCTCGTGCCCAGCATCCCCATCGTCGCCGTCGGCACCCGCTGGTACCTGCGCCGGGCCCGCCGTGCCTACCAGGGCGAGATGGCGGCCTACGCCCGGGTGAACGGCGACATCCAGGAGAGCGTGGCGGCGGGCCGGACCATCGAGGCGTTCCGGCTCGGGCCGACGCGCATCGCCCAGACCGACCGCGACATCAGGGAGTGGATCGGCTGGGAGCGACGGACGCTCGGACTGCGGACGGTCTTCTTCGGTGCCAGCGAGATCAGCTACGTGATCCCCCTCGTCCTCACCATCCTCCTCGGCGGTCTGCTGCACATCGACGACCATCTCTCGCTCGGTGCCGTCACCGCCGCGGCGCTGTACGCGCAGCAGTTGATCAACCCCGTCGACACCCTGCTCGCCTGGATGGACGAGGTGCAGGTGGCGTCGGCCTCGTTGTCGCGCGTTCTCGGCGTCCACGAGGTCGAGCCGGCGCCGACCACGACGGACGAACCGGTGGGGGAGACGGTGGTGGCCCGCGACCTGCACTTCGCCTACAGCGCCGACCACGACGTGCTGCGCGGCATGAACCTGCAGACGACCCCGGGCGCCCGGGTGGCGGTGGTGGGGCCGAGCGGCGCCGGCAAGAGCACGCTCGCCCTTCTCCTCACCGGCGTCTTCGCCCCGCGCGCCGGCCGGGCCACGGTGGGCGGGGTGGACGCCCACCTCATGCCCCCGGTCCGGTTGCGCCGCCAGATCGCCCTCGTCACGCAGGAGCACCATCTCTTCGCCGCCTCCATCCGCGACAACCTCCGGCTCGTCGCCCCCGACGCCGATGACGACGAGCTCTACCGGGCTCTCGACGCCGTCGACGCCGGTGCCGCGGTCCGGGCCCTGCCCGACGGTCTCGGCACCCGGATCGGCTCGGCCGGCTCGGTCCTGGCGCCGGGCCTGGCCCAGCAGATCGCCATCGCCCGCCTGGTCCTGGCCGACCCCCACACGCTCGTCCTCGACGAGGCCACGTCGCTTCTCAATCCCGGTGCCGCCCGGCATCTGGAACGCTCGCTGGCCCGGCTGCTCGAAGGCCGGACGGTCATCGCCGTCTCCCACCGCCTGCAGACGGCCAACGACGCCGATGTCATCGCCGTCGTCTCCGAGGGCCGCATCACCGAGTTCGGCAGCCACCACGACCTGCTGGCGGCGGCGGGCGCCTACGCCGCGTTGTGGAGGACGTGGCAGGGGGGCGGGCAGCCCTGAGCCGGCGTATCGGACGACGATGACGCCCTATCGGGCGACGATGACGCCGCTCTGCTGGCTCACCCGGAATTCGCCGTCGCGGGCGACGATCTCTTCGATCCGCTCCCGGATGCGGGCGTTGACCGCCGTCCAGCCGGCGTCGGCCACAAGGTGTTCAGTGCCCGGTCGGAGGCTCTCGACCCACGTGAGGGGTGGGCCGGCGGCGGGGAAGCGGAAGACGCCGCGCAACCGATCGACGGTGACCGACGGGAAGTGGGCGCCGAGCATCTCCGGGGCATTGTCGAGATTGGCCCGGTCCCCCCAGTGTGGTGGGGTGAAGGCCGCCTCGGACACCGACAGCGCCGCGTCGCGCCACAACGTCCTGATCTCGGCCTTGTCGTCGGGTCCGTTCAGGACGACGAGAAGGGTGCCGCCCGGTGCCAGGACGCGTCGGAACTCGGCCACCGCGGCGTCGATATCGGGCACGTGATACAGCATGTGCGCGCACAGGACGACGTCCACCGATCGGTCGGGCAGTGGCAGCCGCTGGGCGTCGGCCACCACGACCGACGGCCGCCGGGAGGCGGCGAACCGGATACTGGCGTCGCGCAGCATGCCGGGGGACAAGTCGAGCGCCACCACCCGGGCGGCCCGCACCGACAGCTCGGCCAGGTACGGTCCCGGCCCGCATCCCACATCGGCGGCCGTCATCGAAGCGCGCCAGGCGACGTGATCGAGAACCCAGCGCTCGAGGGTGTCGGGCGACTCCCCGACGCGCTCCAGGTAGTCGTAGATGCTGATCCTCGACCGGAGATTGTCGCCGTCGGCGTACTGCGCCGCCAACGTCTCCGGCGACGTGGCGGCGTCCTGATTGGTTCTCGTCTGGACGCGCCGTCTCATCACCGATTGTCTAGTGCCTGCCTCCTGAGCTGGCCTTTCCCCGACCCCGTCGGCGCACCTGCCAGCGGCGCAGGCACCATTGCCGGACCTTGCCGGACCGTTGTCGCAGACTGATACGCTATGTAGCAGATTGAGACACGTTTTCGTGCAGGCTCCCTTGGAGGCACCGATGCCCGCTGACCGCCCCACCCGCGTCGCCGCCGATCTCCTCGACTCCGCCGCCTCGGAGGGTCGGCGGGAGCGCCGCTCGGCCAAGGCGCAGCTCGACTACTGGACGCGGCTCGGTCGGGCCGTCTCCATGCACCAGAGCGCAGCACGGCGTCGCGTCGAGGCGGTGCTGGCCGGGGAGGCGGAGATGGCGGAACTCTCCGAGGAGGAGCGGCTGGTCGCCAACGCCGAGCTCGATCTCGCCATCGCCCGGCGCGCCGGTGCCACCCCGATGGGCGAGTACCTGGCCGCTGAGGGGATCACCACCGTCGCCCTCGATGCCGAGGGCAACCTCGTCGAGCACCGCCCAGACGGCACCGAGGAAGTCGTCACCGTCTCGTCGACGGTGGGGTGAGCCGCCTCGATCTGGTCGTCGGGCCCAACGGGGCGGGCAAATCGACCTTCGTCCGCCTGATCCTCGTCCCGGCGTGGCCGGCGGCGGCCGTCGTCAACGCGGACGAGATCGCCCGCCAGCGCT
>DATNJD010000155.1:0-2006 GCA_035604075.1 Acidimicrobiales bacterium | reverse complement strand
CGAACCGGGAGTTCCGCAGATAGTCCGTCTTCTTCCCGTTCACCAGGAAAGCGTTCTCGGCCACCCACACCCGGTTCCGTCCGTGATTCTTCGTGTTCAACGTGAAGACGCCGGCCGGTCCGATCACGACATGGTCGATGTCGCTCTGTTTCTCGCCGACGGCCACGGCGTGAATGACGTGCCAGTCAGGGCCTAGTTTCCGCAACTGCCACCCGACCTCCATCTCGCCGTCGGCGCCCGCCCTCCAGGCGCCCTCCTGCGTCCTCACACCGAGGACCCGGGCGATGAACGTCTTCACCGGTGCCCGGCGCAGGGCCACGACGGCTTTGTCACGAACGCCTTGGCCGGGTCGGTTCAGCGAAAGGTCGCGCCACCCCGCCGTGTCTTCGTCGGGCGCCGGAGCCCGCTCCTCCTGCATCGCCTGCGAGTCCCGATGCCTACCGGGCGCGCCAGTCATCGCGGGTCAGCCGATAAAGAACGTGGGGACGCAGGGGATCACCCTCCGGGACATGCGGGTGCTCGAAGTCCTCGTCGGGACTGCGTGACATCCCCAAACGCTCCATCACGCGGCGCGATCGCAAGTTGACCACCGAGGTGAACGACACGATCTCTTCGAGGTCGACCACATCGAAGCCGTAGCGCACGGCCTCTCCGGCCCCTTCGGTGGCGAACCCGCGACCCCAGAAGGGCCGGGCCAGTCGCCACCCCACCTCGACGGCGGGAGCGAACGACACGGACTCGGGGGCGCCGTGGGGGCCGATGAAGCCGATGAAGGTCCCCGATTCGCGTAGCTCGACGGCCCAGGGGCAGAATCCCCGTTCCACCATTTCGGCGTCGAAACGATCGACGAGGGCGTCGCTCTCGGCGCGGGTCAGGAGAGCGGGGAAGAATTCCATCACAGCCGGATCGGCGTTCATGGCCGCAAACGGAACCTTGTCCTCTTCCCGCCAACGGCGCAGCAGGAGTTGCTCCGTTTCGAGTGCGAAGGTGCTCACCCCGCTCACGGTAGACCGGGGTTGTGTTTGTCCGCTGACCGGCGCCAAGGGCGACGGTCCCACCCGGTCACGCCTCGGCGGCGCCGATGAAGCGGGGGACGAGAGCGTCCCAGCCCCGCGTGTTCGCCTGGCGCCAGGACTGACCCTCGGCCCCCAGCCGTTCCCACCCGCTGTGCACGATGTCGAGCCGGGTCGTGCCGTCACCGATGTCGACGAAGTGCAGCTCGACGTCGGTGGCGTCCTTGCGATCACGGGAGATGTGCCACAGATAGTCCAGACGGTGCGGGGGATCCCAGTGCGTGATCTCGCCCCAGGCGATCTCCGTGCCGTCCGGTGTCCGTTCGAATATCCGTCCGCCGACGCCGGGTTCGAGCACGACCGTGGTGTCGGGGTTCCCCGAGGCCGAGTGGCCCTTGGGCCACCAGCTCGAAAAACGGGTCGCCCACGTCTCGAACGCATGGTCCACCGTGCACCGGATCTCGAAGCTCAGACGCAGCGACTCCATCACCGGGGCCGCCCGCGTTCCCCCGGTGGCCGCGTCGGTTTCGGCCGAGGGTCGGGTGAAGAGGTGAGGGCCGTATTGGCCTTATCGGCCGTGTTCTCGGCCATCAACCGGAACCTGGTGGCCACGTCGCCCCACACCTGGGCCAGGTACGTCTCCACGGCCTCGACGCCGAGGACATGCAGGCGGTAGAGACGCCGGGTCCCCTGTGCCTCTTCCACCACCAGACCGGCCTCTTTCAGCAGGCGAAGGTGGCGCGAGACGGCCGGTCGGCTGATGGGGAGGGCGTCGGCCAGCTCTCCCACCGACCGCCCGCCCGAGCCGAGCAGCTCGACGATGGCCCGCCGGTTCGGGTCGCCAAGAGCCTCGAACGGATCGCCAGCCGGGGCGGACGCCGTCATCGGGCGTCAACCGAGCCCGGCGGCCCGCATGCGGTTGTTCCGGGCGTTGTGCTCGACCTCGGCCAGGCCCAGCCGTTCGAGCACCGGGGGGACGTAGTTGGCGAATCG
>DATNJD010000154.1:0-4196 GCA_035604075.1 Acidimicrobiales bacterium | reverse complement strand
CCGCCCAGTGAGATCACGGCGGTCTCCGACGTTCCGCCACCGACGTCGACCACCATGTTGCCGATCGGTTCGTGGATGAGGAGCCCGGCACCGATGGCGGCGGCCATGGGTTGCTCGATGAGGTACGCGGCCGAGGCGCCGGCGCGATGTGCTGCTTCCTTCACCGCTCGTCTCTCCACCGACGTGATGGCCGACGGAACACAGATGAGGACCCGGGGCCGATTCAGCCGCGAGACGCCACAGCGGTGGAGCAGAAGGCGGATCATGCGTTCGGTGATGTCGAAATCGGTGATGGCGCCTTGGCGCAACGGTCGCACGGCCACGATGTATCCGGGCGTCCGGCCTATCATCTGCCAGGCGTCCTGGCCGACGGCGAGCACCTCCTGGGTGCGCGTGTTGAGGGCGATCACCGTGGGTTCATTCAGCACGATGCCCTTGCCCCGCGCGTAGACCAGTGTGTTCGCAGTGCCCAGGTCGATGGCGAGATCCCTAGCCACTGCGCCTCACCGTCACCCCGTCATCGTATGGCGTGGTCACACGGGCCGTGGCTGGTGGACGCCACGCGCCACTGTGCGCGACCTCCTTCGGAGAGGGGGCGCCGGTAATCTCGTGGGATGGAAGGCGACGGACCGTTCAATTTCGGGGATTTTCAGGATGACCCCGACGAGTCCGCCACGGACGAAGAGACGGCGCCGTCTGCCTGGTTGCCGCCACCTGAGGACCGACTCTGGCGCCACCCGTCGGAGGTCGCCCAGCACGGACGGCCTCAGGGCGGGTCCTCGGGCCCCTCTCTGCGGCTGCGGACCTCGGGCCGGGAACGGCGAATGGCCATCACCGCGGGCGTCGTCGGCGTGGCCGCCGTGGCCACCGTCGTCGTGGTCGCCTTCTCCTTCACCGACCCCCAGGGTGCGGCGCCGACCAGTCACATCCTGGCCTCGGTCGAGACCAGCCTGGTCACCTCGACCTCCTCGAGCGAGGTCCTCAGCGTGGCCGCCCCCCACGTGACGGAGATGGTGGCCCAATTGCGGCCGTCGCTCGTGGCCATCGGGCCGGTCCGC
This sequence comes from Acidimicrobiales bacterium, assembly GCA_035604075.1. Taxonomy (GTDB): domain Bacteria; phylum Actinomycetota; class Acidimicrobiia; order Acidimicrobiales; family UBA8190; genus Palsa-661. Next base: position 3,138 of record DATNJD010000154.1, on the reverse strand, counting down.
TCCGGCGGCGTGACCCGGATGACGGGTGTCGTCCTGCCCGGTGGCAACCTGGCCGTGACGGCGGCGGCGGCGGTGGGACGGGCGTCGAAGGTGAAGATCGTGACCTCGTCGGGGCAACGCCGGCTCGTCAAGGTCCTCGGGGCGGATCCCCATTCCGGGATCGCCGTCATCGGCACCGGCGGCGGCCTCACGCCGGCGTCCTTCGCCGCCAACGTGGTCGAACCCGGAGAGCTGGCCATCACCGCCTGCCTGTGCCTGGCCGCCCGGGCGAAGGCGGCCAACGGCGCCATCGCGGCGGTGGCCGAGGTCCGCAAGGTCGACACCTCAGCCGAGGGGAACGGAGGGACTGACCTCATCGACACCATCGAGGCCGACATGCCGCTCGGACCGGCACCCTGGGGTGGCGTGCTCATGAACGGCCAGGGCGAGGTCGTGGGCATCCTGGACGGCCAGCAGACCGCCGCACAAGGGGGAACGGGGGTCTTCGTCCCGGCGGGACTGGCGGTGGCGGTGGCCGACGAGTTGGCCACCACACACACGGTCACGCATGGGTGGCTGGGGATCGCGTGCGCCGACGTGGCCGGCGGTGGTGGTGCCCGGATCACCTCTGTCATGGCCGGGAGCCCGGCGGCCACCGCCGGCCTCGACCCCGGTGACGTGGTCGAGGAGGTCGACTCGGAGCCCATCGATTCCATGGCCGATCTCCAGGCCAGCCTGTACACGAGCCCGCCGGGGACGGCGGTCGCCGTCACGCTCGTGCGGTCCGGCCAGGACATGACGAGGACGATGACCCTGGCCGGCAGCCCGACCGGCTGAACCCCGCGATGACGCCGACTGCCCACCGGGAGCGGGCCGGAACGGGCCCCGGCGCCGCATACGATGCCAGAGGTGGATAGTCCCGGCCCCGGTGGGGGCGGCAACTCGCTCGAACAACTCCTGGGCGACCTTCTCCAGCTCATGGGCGGCGCCACGCCCGGAGGCGGACGGATCGAGCTCGCCCGCACGTTGGCCCAGGGCGCAGCCACGAACGGTGAGGTCGAAGGCAATGTCGATCCCGGTCAGCGGATCCTGTTCGAGGAGATGGCCAGGATCGCCGAACTGCACGTGACCGAGCTCACCGGTCTGTCGGTGACCCCGACGGGGTCGCCGGTGGAGATCGTGGCCGTCGGTCCCGGAGCGTGGGCCTGGAGGACCGTGGACGACTGGCGCTTCCTCTTCGAGGCCGAAGGCGGTCCCCCGGCCGGCGCCGCCACACCACCGCCCGACGACGGGTCCGGCGCCGGTCCGTCCGCCGGGCGGTCCGACGAGAAACCGGAGGCGACCGGTCTCGGACTGATGGATCTCGGTGACGAGGATCTCGGCCTCGATGCGGCGGGCACGGCGGCCGGCCCCATGGACCTCGTGTCGCGCTGGATGGCGACGATGGGCCCCATCCTGACGGGCCTGCAACTCGGATCGGCCATCGGCCATCTGGCGCGGGCCACCTTCGGGCCCTACGAACTGCCCATCCCCCGGCCCTCCTCGACCAGTCTCCTCGTGGTTCCGGGCAACGTCGACGCCTTTGCCCGGGACTGGAGCCTGCCGGCCGACGAAGTCCGGCTGTGGGTGTGCCTGCGCGACATGACGATCAACGCCGTGCTCGGCCGGCCCCACGTGGGCGACCGGATCAGGGCACTGCTGACCGAGGTCGTACGCGGCATGGCGGGCGACACCGAGGGTCTGGCGGACCGGCTCCAGGGTCTCGATCCCGCGGATCCCGACTCGCTGCAGAGGCTCTTCGGTGACCCCGAGTCCTTCTTGGGCGCCGAGCTCGACCCCCAACGGCAACGTGTGTCCGCCGAATTGACGGCCGTGACGACGGCGTTACTCGGCTATGTCGAGCACGTTCTCGACAGGGCCGGGACCCGGCTTCTCGGGGGGCGGACGGCGCTGGCCGAGGCCTGGCGGCGCCGGCAGGTGGATCGGGAGAAGGCCGACCGCACCGCCGAGCTGCTCCTCGGGCTCGATCTCGGTCCCACCCAGGTCGACCGGGGCAACGAGTTCGTGGCCGGCGTGCTCGAACGAGCCGGCGAGGAAGGACTGGCCCGGCTGTGGTCCGAGCCTCACACCCTGCCCACCCCGGCGGAGGTCGACGCTCCGGGGCTGTGGCTCGAACGCATCAGCTTGGGCTGACGTCGACTTCAGGGGACGGGAGCGTCCTCCTCCTCGGGAATACCGAGGTCCCACTCGAGCTCGAGATGCTCGCGCTCGGCGTCACGGACGACGCGCTCACGGTTGCGCCGGAACTGAGGGTCATGCGGAGGCAGGAGCGTGAGCCGGGCGATGGTCCGATCACGGAAGGGGTCGATGACGGCCGGATCGCCGTAATTCGACTGGACCTCCCAATGAGGGGCGACCGGCCCCAGGTAGACCACGCGAATATGGCCCTGGGGCGGCTGGGGTTCCTCCTCGACCTCCTCGAGTTCGTCGGGCACGGTGCTTCGCCTCCTTGTGGTCCCTCGACCCGCGGCCGATGGGCCGGCAGGGCGGGACGGAGCCACAGACTACCAACGGTGGGTCGTGGCTCCGATGGGTGATGCCGGTCCCGCGATGACGCATCGTGCCCGGCGCGCCGTAGTCGGTAGGCACAGGGCCACAACGGGGCACTGGTAGCGTGGCCGACGTATCGGAGGTGTAATGGACACCGACTGGATGGCTCGAGGCAAATGCCGGGACATGGACCCCACGGTCTTCTTCCCGAGCGACGGTATCGGTGTCCAGATCGCCCGGCGCGTGTGTGCCGAGTGCCCGATGAAAGCCCCGTGTCTCGAGTACGCCCTGGCCAACCGGGTGGACCACGGCGTCTGGGGTGGCACCTCGGAGCGAGAGCGGCGGCGCATCCTGCGGGCCCACCGCCTCTCACGCCTGGCGTCCGGCCACAACTGATCCATCTGGCACCTGTTGGCGGTGCCACCGGAAGGACGCCGTGCTCTCCTGCGTCGTCAATGTCAGCGAAGGGCGAGACGAGCACGTGATCGGGGCGATTGCCGCCGCCGGCGGTGGTTGCGTCCTCGACGTCCACCGCGATCCGGACCACAACCGGACCGTGCTCACCATGGCGGGCGAGGACGTGGAGGAGGGCGTCCGCGACGTGGCCCG
>DATNJD010000153.1:0-2201 GCA_035604075.1 Acidimicrobiales bacterium | reverse complement strand
CACCTTGCGGGCCACGGTGGAGGAGATCGTGGCCGAAGGTCCGAGTCGGCTCGTGTTCGAGTTGACCGGACTCACATTCATGGACAGTTCCGGAATCGCGGTGATGGTCTATGCCGCCAACAACGTGGACACCGTCGAGTTGCTGCATCCGTCGAGCATCATCCGGCGGGTCGTGGAGGCGACAGGGCTGTCAACCGTCCTCCGACTGGGGCCGTCATGATGTTCGAGGCCCACTTCCCCGGCGTCCCCCAGTCCGTCGTAAGTGCCCGCCGCTTTGCCGCCGGTGCCTTGAACGGCGTGTCGGCGGAGGTGGCGGAGGCGGTTGTCCTCATCGCGTCCGAGTTGGCGTCCAATTCCGTGCGCCACGCAGCATCGGCGTTCGAGGTGCGTGTCGAGCAACTCCCCGACCAGATCCACATCGAGGTCGAAGACGACGGGGACGGCGAACCGGCCATCAGGACACCAGGCCTGACCGATACGTCGGGGCGAGGACTGCAGATCGTGCAAGCGCTGGCCGACGAATGGGGTGTCGTCCCCAAGGTCCAGAGGTCAGGGAAGACCGTGTGGGTCAAGATCGCCGTGCCGCCGGACGACCGGGAGCGGGCACACCAGGGTGACGACACCGATGCGGCGCCGGAGCGGGCACGGCGGGGTCGGAGAACGGGGTCGTCGGGGCCGACGACGACGCTGTCGCCGGTGACAGGGAACGGTGACCAGGCGGGCGCCCCCGTTGGGCGCCGTCGGTGGACCGGCCACGAGCGGGCCGTGGTCCTTCGTGGACGCGGCTGTGCCCATCGGCGTGCCCGGCACCACGCCTGACGCTCAGCGTCCGACGTATCCCCGGGCCACGGCCCCGAATGCCTCGGCGCCGGCGCGCCACGTCTGATCCAGATCGGATCCGGGAGGGTAGCGGTCGTCGAGCTCGAGGATCACCATTCCGTGGGCGAAGGACCACAGGGCCTGAGCCAATGACGCGTCGCCGGTGACGACGAACCACGGATTCCCGGCCCACTCCTCCAGGCCGGCCGGCAGGCTGGGACGGAGCAGGGCTCCGTTGGTAGCCAAGCGGTACAGGTTGGGGTGGGCTCGGCAGTAGGTGCGATAGGTGCGGAGAAGGCTCGCCAGCCGTTCGTCCGGCTCCGATTCGTGCAGGGCCCGGTGCGTGACGTCGCCGATGTCGAACATGGCGTCCTCGATCAGAGCCGACTCGAGAGCGGCCTTGGCCGAGAAGTGCTTGTACAGAGACGGTGCCTGAATCGACAGCTCCTCGGCCAGTCGCCGCATGGTGAGAGCGCCGGCGCCTTCGCCTTCCAGGATGCGGCGGGCGGCGGCGGCGATCTCGACCACCCGCCGGGGACGCTCCGGGGGCGCGGAGGGACGCGCCACTTCGCCGGGGAGAAGCCCCGGCACCCTCACGTCCGCTCACCACCGGCAGAGAGGAGGAAGACCGGGTGATGGGGAGCGATCCGCTCGACGTCATGCTCGTCGGAGTCGGCGGTCACGCCGTCGAAGAAGACGCCCACCTCCATCTTCCATCGTCGCAGGTAGGCCCGAAGGATCGGTGACTTCTCCGCGTCGGGGAGCTCCCGGGCCGTCCGCTCGTCACGGCGACGGCCGAGGAGGAGGGCGAGACGGCCTCCGTCGGCCCGGAGGTTCCGGACCCACTGGCCCTCGCCGCGTGGCGAGACCAGGTACTGCCGACCATCGACCTCGAGGAGGTTCACCGGCGTCCGCCGAGGAAGGCCGCTCGTTCGGCCCCGAACCTCGAGGATCCGACTCCCCCAGATGCTCACGCCGAGGCGCAGCATCAGGAGGACCAACGGATTCATGAATGCCCGGGTGATCCGGCCCGGCTTCCGGTAGTGCGTCGTGGGTTCCACCGCTCGCTCCTCTCCTCATCGCCCCTGGTGGGCTAACGCTGTTAGCTAGTTTGGCTTACAGCGTTAGCTTTGTCAACCCGGGTCCACCGGCGGTTCACGTCGGGGATTCGGCCTCCTCCGCCAATGCCAGCCACGCGTCCTCCGCCTTCTCCAGCTCCGCCTGGGTCACCGCCAGCGCGTCGCCCAGGCGGCGCAACTCCTCATAGGCGGACGCAGCCGCCAGGGACTCGATGATCCCGTCGCGCCGGCGCGTCAACCGGACCACCTCGTTCTCCGCCTCTCGGAGCTGTCGTCCGATGGGGAGTCGACGACCACCACTTC
>DATNJD010000152.1:0-2106 GCA_035604075.1 Acidimicrobiales bacterium | reverse complement strand
ACCGGCGCCGACCCCGACCGCGCCCCCGTGAGAGGCCCCACAGCGCGTGCCGGCGCCAGACGTCGTCGGTGACCCACGCCACCGTGCGACCGGCCTCGGCGATGGATGCCATCAGGGCATCGGCGTCGTCGACGCCGAGGGCCGCCGCCACCTGGTCCTGCTCCTGGAGCAAGAGGCGGTCGGTGGCCCGGCCCGTCGTCCGGTGCAATTCGACCCGGGCGGCCGTCAGCGTCCGGCGCGGACCTTCGAGGCTCGACAGGTCGACCTCGTCGGCCAGGGCGGGGACGGCCCGGGCGGCGGCGTTCACGACGTGGATGTCGCGCAATCCGCCGTGTGACTCCTTCAGGTCGGGCTCGAGCAGGAAGGCCACGTCGCCGTGGGCGCGGTGGCGTTCCTCCACCTGTTCGGCGAGCACGGGCAGCCAGTGCCGGGCACGGGAACGCCACAGGTCGAGGGCCCGCGCCACGAGCGGCGTCACCACCTTGTCGTCTCCCGCCACCAACCGGCCGTCGAGCCAACCGAGCTGCGTCCGCAGGTCGTCGGCCGCCACGCTCAGCACCTCGCTCGGGCGCCGTACCGAGTGGTCGAGCCGCACGCCCTCGTCCCATACCGGGTACCAGATGGCGTCGGCGATGGTCTTGATGTCCCGCCGGCCCTGATACACGAGCACGACGTCGAGATCGCTCCCCGGGGCAAGCTCGCCCCGTCCGTAGCCCCCCACCGCCGTCAATCCGATCCCGTGGGAGTCGTCGCCGGTCGCCTCGTCGAAGAGCCCGGACAGCCACGTGTCGGTGGCCCCGGCCAGGGCCCGGCAGAAATCGTCGCTGTGCAGGTCGGTTCGCTCGACAAGCTCCTGGCGCACCAGGCGGAGAGACACAGGTGACGGTATCACCGGGGCCCGCGCACCCGGACGGGCCGGGCAGGCGTAGCCTGGTAGGTGCCGGTGATGACGGACGCCTCCGCCACACTCGGCACGGAGGCAACTATGAGCACCGTGGAGAAGGGCAAGGGATCGCGGTTCGGTCTGATCGACACCGTGATCGTCGCCGCTGCCGTCGTCGGCGCCATCTTCGTTTTGCTGTGGGCGCTGCGCATCGCCGCCGGACTGTTCTTCTTCGCCTTCAAGGTGGCCGTCCTGGTGGTCGTCGTGGTCGTCGTCATCCGGCTCGTCCACCTCTTCACCCGCAGCCGCGACTGATTCGCCCCCGGGGCCGCGGATTCGCCCACCGAGGTGGGGATCCGCCCACCGAAGCCCTGATCCCCCCCCAAAGGCCTGATCCCCCCTGTGACGGCGTCGTCGGCCGAGGGCGACCGCTCGGGGGACCCGAGCGGTCGGCTCAGGTCTTGGCGATCTCCTCGTAGAGCTCCACATGCTCGGCCACCATGCGCTCGGTGGAGAAATAGCCCTCCACCGAAGCACGACAGTCCTCCCGCCGGAGCTCCCCGAGGCGCCCCAGGGCAGCGATCATGTCGGCCTCGTCGTCACACAGGAAGCCGGTCGTCCCGTCATCGACGACCTCCGGCGCGGCACCCTCCCGGAAGGCCAGGACCGGGGTCCCGCAGGCCATCGCTTCGAGCATGACCATTCCGAACGGCTCGTTCCAGCGGATGGGGAACAGCAGGGCGCGGGCGTTGGCCAAGAGCTCGACTTTTCGTTCGTAGGGCACCTCGCCCAGATAGACGGCGTCGGGTCCCAAGAGCGGCGCCACCTGCCGGTCGAAATAGGCACGCTCCCACGGTTCGCGCATCTTGGCCGCCATGAGCAACCGGCACCCGGCGGCGCGGGCGATCTCGATGGCCCGGTGCGCCCCCTTGTCGGCGGCCATCCGTCCCAGGAAGACGAGGTAGTCGCCGTCGGCATCGCCGGCGCCACTGCCGAACGGGAACACCGATGCGTCGAGGCCGTGGTGGATCACCCTGGCGATCGGCACCTCCGGCGCGGCCCGCTGCTGGGCGTGCGATATGGCGATGATGGGGACACGGGGGCCAAGGGCCGAGTAGAGGTCGGTCAGTTCGTCGTTGAACGGTCCGTGGATGGTGGTCACCACCGGCAGCCCCGGGAAGCGCTCGGAGTAGAAGGGTCCCATCACGGTGTGGTCGTGGACG
>DATNJD010000151.1:0-13007 GCA_035604075.1 Acidimicrobiales bacterium | reverse complement strand
CCCGCCGGCCCGATCGGGCCGGCGGGAGGCTCAGCGCGCGCCGGCCCGTAGGTAGCGGATGGCCCGTCGGCCCGTCATATAGGAGAGGCCACCCACGCCGGCCACCGCCGCGATGACGATGTCGCCGGCCGACAGCGGGGTGGACGACACCACCGGCAGAAGGGCTCCCAGCACCCAGATCAGCTGGAACCTCGTCTCGAAACGGGCGAAGGCACGACCCTGGCCGGCCGTCGGCACATACCGCTGCACCAGGGCGTCGAAAGCCGGTTTGCCGGCCCCGCCGGCCACCCCGATGACGAAGGCCAGGACGGTCTGGATGGGCACCCCTCCGACGATGGCGGTCATGGCCGCCGACAGCGCCACGAGCCACACAGCGAGGACGAGCACCTGCTGCTCACTGAAGATACGGCGGGCCCGGGGAACGACGAGCACGCCCACCACCGCCCCGGCGATCGACAGACCGAGAGTCGGTCCATACCAGATGGTGGCGTGTTCCCGGCGCAGGTCGAAGGCGAGCATGAAGGTGAGGAACCCGGCGATGCCCTTCAACACCGACATGGCCGACAGGGCGAGGGTCACCTCGGGATGGGTGTTGGCGGCGGGACCGAGCGCGGCCAGCGGTCCCGGCGGATCCCAGGGGGTGGCGTCCGATTTCATCGCCGCCGGTTGCGGCGTGGGCGACCCGTGCACGGCACGAGCCTCCTTGCGGATCGGCAGTCGCAGGGCGAGAACCGTCCCCACCACGAAGACCAGCATGTCCATGCGCAGGACCCAGGGGCCACCGAAGAGCTTGAGAACGGCAATGGCGGGCAACGACGCGGCGAAGGCGGTCAACGAAGCCAGCAATCCCAGTTGCGCGTTGGCCGTGGCCAGGCGGTTGTGATCGACGGACGTCTCGGCGTCCGCCGGCGACGGACCGGTCGGCGCGGCGGCGTCGTAGGGGACGGAGAGACCGTCAGCGGTCGACGCGGCGGAGGCGCTGGGACCTCGGCCGCCGACACCGTCGGCCCGGTTGGCGAGGAGTAGGGGAACGAGCGAGCCCTTCGTCACCAGGTACACCTTGGAGAGCACCAACATGGTGAAGGCCTCGGGGAACAGAAGCAGGCTGCGCAGCCCGCCCGCCATGATCAGGCAGACGACGGCTCGACAGGCGCTCGAGGCCACCACGGTCGCCCGCCGGGCCCCGCGGCTGCGATCGATGACGGGACCGAGCAGGGGCGCCACGACGGCGAACGGCGCCATGGTGAGCAGCAGGTAGAGGATGACCCGGTTCTTCGCCGCCTCGGGCGAGATGGAGAAGAACAGCGAGCCCGCCAACGACACGGTGACGAGGGTGTCTCCGGCGGTCATGACCACGTGCACAAGGGCGAGGCGCCCGAACGGCGTCCGTTGATCGAGCAGGTCGGCGAACGAGTCGCGCACCATGCGCCCTATGCGGGCGGATGCCTCACGCCCTCGACGAGCCACGTGGCCCATGCTACGGCCAGGTCGTCGCGTCCCCACCGCCACTACGATGACCCCAGGTTCGACGGTTCCCATCGGGACCCGCACGATGAGGAGGCGACCATGGCCGTGACGGCGTACGTGCTCATTCAGACCGAGGTCGGCAAGGCGGCGAACGTGGCGACGCAGGTGGGGGCCATCCCGAACGTGGTGTCGGCCGAGGACGTGACCGGTCCCTACGACGTGATCGTCCGGGCCGAAGCACCGTCGGTGGACGATCTCGGCCGTCTGGTGGTGAGCCAGATCCAACTCATCGAGGGGATCACGCGCACCGTCACCTGTCCCGTCGTGAACCTCTGAGTCCGGTCATCGGGGCGGCCGCCCGTCGCGTCGCCGGCGGGCCGTTCAGCCGATGGCCCCACGCTGACGGAGCGATGCCAGGCGGTCCGCTCCCACGCCCCAGCCGGCCAGGGCCGCGTCGGTGTCCTGTCCCGGCGCCGACGGCGGGCGCTGCACCGATCCCGGTGTCCGGCTGAACCGGGGCGCGGGGCCGGGCTGCACGACGCCGTCGATCTCGACGAAGGTGTGGCGGAACTCGTTGTGGGGATGCTCGTGCGCCTCCCACGGTGAGAGCACCGGTGCGCCGCAGGCGTCGGTCCCGGCGAAGAGCTCGGTCCATTGGTCGCGGGTGCGGGTGCGGAAGATCGAGGCGAAACGCTCCTTCATGGCCGGCCACTGGGTCCTGTCCATCTGGTCGGGCAGATCGGCGGCGTCCAGTCCGAGCACCCGGAGCAGCTCGGCGTAGAACTGCCGCTCGATGGCGCCGATGCAGAACCACTTGTCGTCCGAGGTCTCGTAGACCTCGTAGAACGGGGCCCCGGTGTCGAGCATGTTGACCCCCCGGTCCTCGGACCACAGGCCGGCCTGGCGGAAGGCGTAGGTCATGGTCATGAGCGAGGCGGCTCCGTCGACCATGGCGGCGTCCACCACCTGGCCGCGGCCCGACCGCGTGGCCTCGAGGATGGCGGCCACCACGCCGAAGGCGAGCATCATGCCGCCGCCGCCGAAGTCGCCCACCAGGTTGAGCGGGGGCACCGGCCGCTCCCCGGCCCGGCCGACGGCCCAGAGGGTCCCGGCTACGGCGATGTAGTTGATGTCGTGACCGGCGGTCGACGAGAGCGGGCCGTCCTGGCCCCAGCCCGTCATCCGGCCGTAGACGAGCCGGGGGTTCCGGGCCGCGCAGTCGTCGGGTCCGAGACCGAGACGCTCGGCCACCCCCGGTCGCCACCCCTCCACCAGGGCGTCGGCCTCGGCGATGAGGTCGAGCACGAGGGCCACCCCGTCGGGATCCTTCAGGTTGACGCCCACCGACGGGCGGCTGCGGTTGAGCAGGTCCCAGTGCGGTCCCGCCGGGGCCGGTGGCCGCTCGCCCGTCCGGTCGATCCGCAGCACATCGGCGCCGGCGTCGGCCAGCAGCATGCACGTGTAGGGACCGGGACCGATCCCGGCCAATTCGACGACCCGGACACCCTCGAGCGGACCTGCCATGCCCGGATGCTGGTCGTTCGAACGACCGGGGGTCAAGCTCCCACCCGGCCGGGACGGTCGTGCCATGCTCTCGGGTCCATGGGTCGGCCACGATGACAGGCGGCAACGGCCACGGCGCGCCCGCCCCCACTCCCGACAACGACGACAGGGGGGACGGCCCCGCCGTCCGCGCCTACAGCCCCGGTCGGGTGAACCTGATCGGCGACCACACCGACTACAACGACGGCCTGGCCCTGCCCATGGCCATCGACCTGGGAACGACGGTGACGTACGTGCCCGGCGTGGGCCACCGGGTCTTCCTGCGCTCGACAGGCGAACCCGAACCCACCGACATCGACATCCACATCCCGTTGGACCCCCAGGTGCTGCGCAAGGTGGAGCCCCGTTGGGCGCGGTACATCGCCGCCATGGTGGCCTCGATCCATCCCTGGAAGGGAGGCCGCGGGGTGGTGGAGTCGACGCTGCCCGTCGGTGCGGGCCTCTCGTCGAGCGCCGCGCTCGAGGTGGCGATGGCTCTCGCTCTGGGCTTCGAGGCGGAGCCGCTCACCATGGCCCGCCTGTGCCAGCGCGCCGAGCAGGCCGCCACCAATGTCGCCACCGGTCTGATGGACCAGCTGACGGTGGCAGCCGCCGTCGAGGGATCCGCGCTGCTCATCGACTTCACCGACCTCGCCATCCAGACCGTCCCCCTTCCCGACGGGGCCGAGGTGGTGGTGGTCCACTCGGGCGAGCACCGGTCGCTGGACAGGACCCCCTACTCGGCCCGGCGGGCCGAGTGCGAAGCGGCCGCCTACCGGCTCGGGCCCCTGGGCCGGCTGGGTGCCGACGCCATGCTCGGGCTCCCCGATCCGCTCCTGCGCCGCCGGGCCCGGCACGTCGTCACCGAGTGCGACCGGGTCCGCTGGTGCGCCGCCGCGCTCGGATCGGGCGACCTGGTCGACGCCGGACGGCTGATGTCGGCCAGCCACGCCAGCCTGGCCGAGGATTTCGACGCCTCCACGCCCAATGTGGACGCGCTCGTCCACCATCTCCAGGCCCTGCCCGGCGTGTACGGCGCCCGGATGACCGGCGCCGGATTCGGTGGTTGCGTGGTGGCGCTGGCCGAGCCGGGGGCGGTGAACCTGGCCAAGCTGTCCACGCCGGCCTGGCGGGTGAAGCCCTCGGCCGCGGCCCGGGCCGAGATCCTCTGAGTGGACCGCGACGACGCCCGGCCCAGACTGCGCCCGGCCCGGCGGCTCAGAGCTGTTCGAGCAGCTGGGCCTTCTTGGCCTCGAACTCGGCTTCGGTGACCACGCCGCGACGACGGAGCTCGCTCAGCTGGGTGAGGCGGTCGGCCACCGATAGCCCCGCCCCCGCACCGGCCCCCGACACGGCCCCCGCGGACAGCGGGGGCGTCCCCCGGGGTGGGGTCTCGTCGGACAACGGGGCCGGGGCACCGGCGGTGGGGTAGGCCGGCGCCATCGGGGCCGCTGCCGGCGGGCCGCCCCGGTGCAGGCCGTCGCGCCGGGCCGACATCTGCTCGGTGATGAGGCTCTGGAAGGCCGACGGCCGGGGAACGTGCTCGAACGTGACGACGCCGGTCTCGCCGCCCATCTCGACCATCACCTCACCGGTGCGGAAGAGCCGGGCGGTGAGGGACTGGTGGTAGGAGAGCTCGTTGATCCGGTCCAGCCGGATCTCGAGGGCGCGACGGGCGAAGACGCCCGAGCGCTCGACGATCCGATTGGTGGTGAGCACGAGGCTGGTCGTCATCCAGCGCAGCAGCCGGCCCGCCAGCCACAGGGCGGTGAGGCCGATGGCGGCCAGGAGGACGTAGAGGACGCCGTTCGGGAGGTTCGACACGGTGGCCTCCACGGCCACGGCCAGGGCCACGGCCGCGATGGTGGCGACCAGGGGCCAGCCCAGAAAGGCCCAGTGGGGCCGGAGGTCGACGACGACGTCCTCCCCGTCGGTCAGGAGCTTCCGGGGAAAAGTCATGGGACGCCCGTCATCGGCCGACCAGCGTAACGCCCAGGCCCCGGCGACCGGGGCCAATGCGGTGCCGGGCCGGTGGCGTCAGCCCAGCTTGGCGGCGATGCCCCCGGCGCTGCGCAGGACGGTGCCGTCGGCCCCCGCCGCGTTCGGTCGGCTGGTCGGCCGCTGCTGCGCCTCGTCCACCATGGTGTCGATGAGCTCGAGGAAGCTCACCGGCGGATCCACCCAGAGGTAGCGGGCCAGGGAGCCGGGAACGGTGTTGACCTCGTTCACGAACCAGGACTCGCCGTCGGAGAGGAAGTCGATCCGGGCCACCCCTCGGACGAGGGCCAACCGGGCGATCTCGAGGGCGGCCGAGCGGATGGCCCCGGTCATCGTGGCCGGCAGCTGGGCGGGCAGCTCCCGGGGCGCGCTCGCCATCCCCTCGCCGCCGACGTACTTGTCGGCGTAGCCGAGGATCTCGGCCGAACCGGTCGACCGTAGCGGTCGCTCGATGGCCGAGAGGGCGGGCTCGGGCCACAGCCGGACGGCGACGTTCAGGTCGAAGAGATCGGGCCGGTAGGGCTCGATGACGGCGCCCTGGCGGAGATGGCTGTTGGCGCCGAGCCGGGCCACGGCGGTGGCCATGTCCTCGACCAGGTCGATCCCGAGCGACGAGCCACCGAAGCGGGGCTTCACGATGTAGGGGCCGGGGAAACCGGGATCGGTCATGGACGGGTCGAGCAGCCGGCGGGCGAGGGCGGGGAGGCGGGCGTCGCGCACCAGGCCGGCGAAGGCCAGCTTGTCCATACCGAGCGCGGCGGCGGCCACCCCGGGCCCGGTGTAGGCGATGCCGGCCAGGTCGAGCGCCCCCTGCAGGGTGCCGTCCTCCCCCGGTCCGCCGTGGCAGCAGATCACGGCCACGTCGAAGACGACGGGCCGGCTCCGGCCCAACCGGCCGCCGATCTCGGCGAAGCCGCCACCGGAGCCGTTGCCGCCACCGATGCCCAGCCGCAGCTCGTCGGCGCCCGACGGGACGCCGTCGAGGAAATCCGACGCCTCCAGGGTGGGCGGCAGCCGGTACCAGTCGCCTGTCTTGGACCAGTAGAGACCGAAGACGTCCCGGCCCGCCCCGGCCAGGGTCCGTGCCACCTGGAGACCGGTCAGGATGCTGACGTCGTGCTCGGGGGAAGGGCCGCCGAAGACGACGGCGACGGTGGCGGGGCTGGCCTGCACGGCGGCTAAGGGTAGTGGTCGGGCAGGTCGTTCTCGTAGAGGACGGCGTCGCTCGGGCCGAGCTGGTCGCGCACCCAGGCCACGGCCTCGGGCCGGTGCCGGACGACCGTCACCCGCAGCGGCGTCGGCCGCCGCCGGTCCCCGGTCTCGTGCGCGCCCCGGACGAGGGCCCGGCGATTGGTCCGGCCCACCACCAGCAGGTCGTCGGCCACCCGGGCGGCGGCCCGGCCGAAGAGGACGTTCTCCTCCCCCTGGCGCGCCCCCAATTCGACCATGCCGGGCGTGACGACCACGCGGCGACCGGCGGCGGGCGCCATCGACTCCAGGGCCTCCAGCGCCAGCGCGGCGCCGGCCGGGTTGGCGTTGTAGGTGTCGTCGAGGACGAGGGCGCCGCCCGCCCCCCGACCCACCTCGAGCCGGTGGGGGGCGCCCGGCAGGCCGGCCAGGCGGCGGCCGATCTCCTCGAGGGGGACGGCGAGCTCGAGGGCGACGGCCACGGCGCAGGCCAGGTTGCCGGGACGGGGACCGGCCGGGGCGCGGGCCACCTCGACGCCGTCGACGAACAGGACGAGCTCCTCCCTGTCCTCGGCGACGCGGACGTCGGCCGCCGCCGACCGCGACGCCCGCCGGACCCGGCGGCCCCGTCCCTCGGCCTCGGTGGCGAGAGCGGCCAGACGGGGGTCGTCGACGTTCAGAACGGCCACCGGGGCCTTCTCGAGGATCTCGGCCTTGGCCTCGAGGATCCGGTCCTCCGACCCGAAGCGCTCCAGATGGACGGGCCCGACGGCGGTGATCACGGCGATGTCGGGGACGAGCCACGAACAGAGCTCGGCGATCTCGCCCTTGCCGTAGGTGCCCATCTCGGCCACGAAGACGTCGGTGCCGTCGACCAGGTTCTCGTTCACCGCCCGGGCGAGTCCCGCTCGGTTGTTGAAGCTGGCCGGGCTGGCCACGACCGTCCGGGAACCGGCCAGCAGGTGGGCGACGTATCCCTTGGTGCCGGTCTTGCCGTAAGAGCCGGTGATGGCCACCACCGTCGGTGCCACCCGCTGCAGCCGCTGCGTGGCCCTCGTCACATGGCGCTGCGCGGCGGCGCGCTCGAAGGGGCCGGTGATGGCACAACCGAGGTCGACGATGAGGGGGACGAGGAGCGCCGCGGCCGCCGCCACCACGGGCCCGACGCCGGCGACGACGCCGGCGGCCACGGCGGCGGCCCCGAGGGCGGTGACCGCCGCCGCCAGGGTGCGCAGCCGCCTCGTCCAGGCGAGCGGGGCCGTCCTTCCCCGAAGCCCCAGGCCGGGCGGACCGGCGGCCACCACCGCCGCGGTGGCCAGGGCCGAGGCGGGCCAGCGCCAGGCCAGGCCGGTACCGGCCAGGGCGACCACGACCCCGGCGATGCCGAGGGGGGTGCCTCCCCACCAGCGCAGGGCGAACCGGGCGGCCGCTCCCGGGAGGTAGTGCTCACGTTGGGCCACCCGCAACCAGCGCAGCCCCGCCGGTGCCATCGCCACGACGGCGGCGGCCACGGCGGCCGACCGCAGGGCCGTCACGACCGGGCCAGGGCCCGCTCGGCGGCCGACCGGAGCTCGTCCGACGCGGTGAGCGGTGTCAGGTGGCCCGCGCCGGGGCAGAGGGTGAGGGTGGCGTCGGGCAGCACCGACAGCAGGCGCCGGGCCACCTCCACGGGGACCTCAGCGTCGTCGTCGCCCCAGACGAGCTCCACCGGGCAACCGATGGCGGCCAGGGCGTCGTCGTAACGTTCGTTCACCAGCCGGACGAGGACGTCGCGCATGACACCCTCGGCCGCCCGGTAGTCGGCCGAGCCGTGCCGCTGCCGGCCGGCCTCCATCCGGGCTTCACTCAGCAACCCCCGCCGGTGTAGCGCCCGGGCCAGCCGGTAGCCGGCCGGGGGCCGCCGGCCACCGCCGGTGCGGGGCCCGACGGGGGCACCGGTCAGGACCAGGGCCCGGACGAGATCGGGACGAGTCGCGGCCAGCGTCACCGCCAGCCGGCCGCCGAGGGAATGGCCGAGGACGACGACGGGCCGGGCCGGGCCGGGAGCCTCCTCGAGCAGGGGGACGAGCGCCGCCGCGTACTCGGCCGACCCCCACGCCGAGGGGGGGGCCGGGCTGGAGCCGAAACCGGGGAGATCGGGCGCCCAGGCGGCCAGGGGGCCGGCCGGCGCCGTCGGCCCCACCACGGCCGAGAAGTCGCCGTGGCTGCGGCCCCATCCGTGGAGCACCAGCAGCTCGGGCGGGCTCGGACCCCAGACCTCGCCGAAGAGTGCCCCACCGGCGAGCGCCCGCAGCATCGGGGCGAGGCTACCGGCCGGCCATCGCACCCACCCGCCATCCCACCCGCCGTCACAGCCCACCGATACCGTCGGACCGGTGGACGGCGACCAGATCTCCGGGCTCCTGCGGGGGCTGAGCGCGGCCCAACGCCAGGCCGTCTCGTCGGATGCGGGCCGCCTCTGCGTCATGGCCGGGGCGGGCTCGGGCAAGACGACCGTCCTCACCCGACGGGTGGCCCGCAGGCTCTTCGACGGCTCGGCCGACGCCACCCACAGCCTCGTCCTCACCTTCACCCGCAAGGCCTCGCGCGAGCTGCGGGACCGGCTCTGGCACCTCGACACGCCGGGCCGGGTCTGGGCCGGCACCTTCCACGCCGCCGCCTACGGCCAGCTCCGCCGGGCCTGGTCCGACTCCGGCCGGCGGCCCCCCGCCCTCGTCGACGACCCCCGCCGGCTGCTGCGACGCTCGATCCCCGACGCCGACACCCTGCCCTCCGACACCGTCCGGGCCGTGCTGGCCGAGATCCAGTGGGCCCAGGCCCGGCTGGTCACGCCCGATTCCTACCCCGGGGCCGCCGTCTCGGCCGGCCGGCGGCCCCCCCTGTCCCCCGAGGAGACGGCCCAGGCCTACCGGCGGTACGAGGACGCCAAGCAGACCCACGGGCTGATCGACCTGAACGACCTGCTCGGTCGTTGCGCCGATCTCATCGAGACCGACACCGCCGTGGCGGCCGCCACCCGCTGGCGCATCCGGCACCTCTACGTCGACGAGTTCCAGGACGTGAACCCCCTCCAGTGGCGGCTGCTCACCGCCTGGATGGGCGAGCAGACCGACCTCTTCGTGGTCGGCGACCCCCGGCAGGCCGTCTACGGCTGGAACGGCGCCGACCCCACCCTCTTGGACCGGCTGCCGGCGCTCCTGCCGGGGACGACGGTGCTGCGGCTCGACGCCAATCACCGTTCGACCCCCCAGGTGATCGCCGCCGCCCGGGCCGTGCTCGACACCCCGGGCCCGGCATCGTCGGTGGCCGGCTCCGATCTCGTCTGCTCGGGGGAACGACCCGACGGCCCCGTTCCCGAGGTCCGCGGCTTCGACGACGACAGCGAGGAGGCGAACGCCGTGGCCCGCTGGCTGCGGCAGATGCACAGGCCCGGCCGGCCCTGGTCGCAGCTCGCCGTGCTGGCCCGGACCAACGCCCGGCTCACCCCCATCGCCGCCGCCCTCGACCGGCACGGCATCCCCTGTCGCACGGGCCCGGCCCGGGTGGGCGCCGAGATGGCCGAGATCATCGCCGTGCTGCGGGCCGACCGTCCCGGTCGGGCCCTGCGCAGCGCCCTGGCCGATCTCTCCATCGCCGGGATTCCGCCGGTGCTGGCCCGGTTGGCCGACGAACACGCGGCCGAGGATCCGGGCTCCACCGTCGGCGGTTTTCTCTCCTGGTTCACCGCCACCGTGGCCGACGCGACGACGTCGGAGTCCGAGCCGACCGCCGACGCCGTGGCCCTGTCCACCTTCCACCGGGCCAAGGGTCTCGAATGGCCGGCCGTCGCCCTCGTCGGCCTGGAGGACGGCCTCGTGCCGATCTCGTACGCCACCACGACGGCGGCCCGATCGGAGGAACGACGTCTGCTCTACGTGGCGGTCACCCGGGCCGAGGAACAGCTCTGGTGCTCCTGGGCCGGCCAACGCCAGGGGGCCGACCGGACCTGGTCGTGCCGGCCCTCGCCCTTCCTGGCCGGCATCGAAGCCACCGTCGGGCGCCGGGCCCCGAACGACCCGGAGACCTTCGCCGCCCAGATGGCGGCGCTGCGCCACATGCTGCCCGCCGCCGTCACGGCCTGACGTCGACGAAGACCGGCGCGTGGTCTGAGGGCTGTTTCCCCTTACGGGCGTTTCGGTCGATGAGTCCGTAGGCCACCGTCTCGGCCAATGCCTTGCTGAGCAGGACCAGATCGATCCGCATGCCGAGATGCTTGTGGAAGTTGCCGGCACGGTAGTCCCACCAGCTGAAGAGGCCACCCTCGTCGTAGAGCAGCCGGAAGGCGTCGGCCAGTCCCCAAGCCTCGATCCCCCGCAAGGCCTGCCGCTCGGGCTCTGTGATGTGGGTCGAGCCCTCGAGCGCGACCCGGTCGTAAATGTCGCGGTCGTCGGGGGCGATGTTGAAGTCACCGCAGACGGCCACGGGGTCCGAGGGATTGGCCGTCCGGTCGAGATAGGACCGGAACTCCTCCAACCAGGTCAGCTTGGCCGTGTAGAACTCACCGCCCACCTCCCGACCGTTCGGCACGTAGACGCTGTGCACCCGGATGCCCCCACAGGTCGCCGCCACCAGCCGGCTTCCCTGTTCGTCCGCCTCGCCCCCGAATCCCCGCGTGACGTCTTCGAGACCGACCCGGCTCACGATGGCCACGCCGTTCCAGCGGCCGTCGCCGTGGGGCGCCGATTCGTAGCCGAGCGCCGAGAAGGCCATGGCCGGAAAAGCGGTGTCGGCCAGCTTCGTCTCCTGCATGCAGAGAATGTCGGGCTGGGCGTACTCGATCCATTCCTCCACCCGCCCCAGACGGGCGTTCAGCGAATTCACATTCCAGGTGGCGATGCGCATGCTCTCCCCTGATCCTCGGTCCCCCGTCATCCGTCCACGATGCCTCAGCCGTCCACGATGACAAAGAGCAGGTCGACCTCGCAGGCCAGCTCGCCATCGACGGTGGCCCGGCCGTGGCCGGTGCCCGCCCGCGTCGACAGCCGACCGAGGCGGACCTCGAGATCGAGCACGTCACCGGGATTCACCTGACGGCGGAAACGGGCCCTGTCGATGCCGCCGAACAATGGCAGCCGGCCGGCGAACCGGGGATCGGCCAACACGGCGACGGCGCCCACCTGGGCCAGCGACTCCACCATGAGCACGCCGGGCAGGGTGGGCCGACCGGGGAAGTGGCCGGCGAAGAAGCTCTCCTCACCGGTGAGGTGCCATCGACCGCGCGCCGACTGCCCGGCCTCGAGCTCTACCATTTCGTCCACCAGAAGAAAGGGCGGCCGGTGGGGAAGAATGTCCTCGGGTCGCAGCACGCCCGCCGACGTTACCGGCCCCGCCTCACCTCGATGCAGAGACACCGACGCGACTCGGTGCCTCGAGGGCGCGCGACGGACGTCGACCGGTGCTCGGCGCTCTGACGACCGTCGTCATCTTCGATACCCGCCCACCGCGGTCGGGCTCGGGTGACGACGACCGGTGACGACCTCAGGCGCGGTCGGGCCAGGGGTCGCTGTAGGACGCGGCCCGCCACCGCTCCTGTCCGGCCCGCAGGACCTCGTTGTGGTCCGGGAAGGCGGACTCGATAATCACCCTCTTGCCATGGCCCCGGTGAAGCCGGTTCCGAGCGAGGCTCAACTGGTCAAGGGTGTGCGGAAAGCGCATGTCAGGACTCCCCCCGTCTTCTTTGATTTGTACGTCGGAGCTATCGACACGCTACGTGGTCGTCTTGAGATTATTTGGTCACTATTCGTGACCGTTGTGTGCCTGGAGAGCTTCCCTGACAGAAGGCCAGGACATCTGGGACCAGAGTGGTCTATGAGCCGTTGCGGCTCGACCGTCGTCCCCGTCGGGACGGCGCCCGGACCGGATCTGGATCCTCGATCACCGGCACTCTCCCCACCCCGGGGAGGGCGAGCTCTGCGCCCCGGCGCGGCGGGTCGAGGGCCACCAGGACGAAGGTGAGTTCGTCCCCCCGCTCGACGACCTCGCGGGCCCGGCGCGGTGGCGGATCTCCAAGACCGGTCAGCGGCAGGTAACACAACATCCCGTCGACATCGACCATGGCGCCGTGGGAGACGAAGGACGAGACCGTGCCGACGACCGTCGAACCGAGCGGATGCTCGGTCACGAACGTGAGAAAGGTCAGCGGATCGTTGACGGCCGCCGGTGCCGGTGGCGCGACCGTGGCCCGGGCCGGGCTCGTCGTGGCCGCCGCTCTCTCCGTGGCCGCCGGTGCCGTCGTCGACCGACGGCGGCGCGTCGGCATCGCCGGTGCCGTCGACACGTCGGGGGCGAGCGCCTCGTTGGTGGCTGCTTCGATGGCGGCACGGACGGCGGCGGCCGTTCCCCTCCCCCGCCGACGGCGTCTTGAGGACGACGATCCCGATCCCACCACCCCGGTGTCGGCGGCGGTCGCCGTCACCGCCTCGGCCGTCTTGGCCGTCCGGGCCGTCTTCGCCGCGTCGGCCGTCTTGGTTGCGCCGGCCGCCTTTGCCGCCGCCGCCTTCTTCGTCGTCGAGGCTTTCTTGTCCGTCGTCGCTGGCCGTGCCGCAGGGGTCGGTGCCGTGGATGCGGCCGCCGCCTTTGCCGCCGCCTTTATCGACGCCACCGAGGTCGCCGCCCTGGTCCTCTTGGCCGCCTTGGCCGGTTCCCTCGCTTCCTTACCGATCTTGGTGGCACCGATCTTGGTGGCACCGATCTTGGTGGCACCGATCTTGGTGGCCTTCTTGGCCGCTTTCGTCGACTTCGCGGCGCCGGCCGCCTTCGCCGGTTTCGCTGCC
>DATNJD010000150.1:0-5072 GCA_035604075.1 Acidimicrobiales bacterium | reverse complement strand
CCCCTCTCAGTGGACCTCGCGTGCTCGTCATCGACGACGAGCCCGCCAACGTCGCCCTCGTCGAGTCCATCCTGGAGCGCAACGGTTTCACCCGGATCAGGAGCACCACGGATCCGCGTCAGTTCCGGACCCTGTTCGACGCTCAGCGGCCCGACATCGTCCTGCTCGACCTCCATATGCCGCATCTGGGGGGCCTCGAATTGCTGCGCGAGGTGGGGGCGCTGATCGAGCCCGACGAGTACCTTCCCGTGCTCATGCTCTCGGCCGACGTCACGGCCAAGGCCCGGCGCGACGCCTTCGGCGCCGGAGCCACCGACTTCCTGACCAAGCCGTTCGACACGACCGAGGTCGGCATGCGGGTGCTGAACCACCTGGAAACCCGCCGTATCCACCTGCGTCTCGACGGGCAGCGACGCGAGCACGACGAAGTGATGCAAAGACGGACGGCCGAGCTCGAAGGGTCCCACCTCGAGTCCCTGATGCGGCTGCACGACGAGCTACGTGACGAGACGGACGATCACACCGAACGCGTCGGGATGACGGCGGCGCTGCTGGCCCGGTCGGCCGGCGTGCCCGACGAGCTGGCCGATCTCATCGGGCGGGCGGCCCCCCTCCATGATCTGGGCAAGGTCGGCGTCCCCGACTCGGTCCTGCTCAAGCCGGGGAAGCTGAATGCCCAAGAATTCGAGCTCGTCCGCGCCCACACCACCATCGGGGCCCGGATCATCGGGGTGAGCACCTCCGACGTGCTCGACCTGGCCCGCATCATCGCCGAGACCCATCACGAGCGCTGGAACGGGGAGGGATACCCCTCGGGCCTGGCCGGCGAGGCCATCCCCCTGCCCGGCCGGGTGGTGGCCGTGTGCGACGTCTTCGACGCCCTCACCCACGAGCGTCCCTACAAGCGGGCCTGGACGGTGGACCAGGCCGTCGACGAGTTGGAGGACGAACGGGGCCGGTTCTTCGATCCGGAGCTCGTCGACCTGTTCGTCGACCGGGTCCTCCCCACCCTCTCGGGGCGGGCCACCCTGGCCCTGTGACGGCGATCCACAACGGAGGCTCAAGCCTGAGCCGCCGTACGACGAAGGTGTAGGGGTGAGTGTCGTGACGATGACGGAGGACGAGCGCACCGTGCTCGTAGCGGAGGACGACCAGGCCAGTCGCACGGCGACGAGGCTCTTCCTCCAACGGGTGGGCTACCACGTGGGCGAGGCGGTCGACGGTCCCTCGACCTTGCGCGAGGCCAGCCTGGGCCAGTACGACCTCGTCCTGCTCGATCTCGGCCTTCCCGGCATCGACGGCGACGAGGTCCTCTCCCGGCTGCGCCGGGACGGCGCCCTGCCGGTGATCGTCCTGACGGGACGGACCGAGGAGTCCGAGCGGATCCGCGTGCTCGACCTGGGCGCCGACGACTACGTGGTGAAGCCCTGCTCTCTGCCTGAGCTCGAGGCCCGCATCCGCGCCGTCTTGCGCCGGGGGCACCCGGCCCACGCCGTGAACAAGGTGGAACACGGGGACCTGGTGATCGACCGCGCCGCCCACCGGGTCGAGGTGGACGGCCGGATCGTTGATCTCACCCCGAAGGAGTTCGATCTTCTCGCTTTCCTGGCGACGGCGGCCGAGCAGGTGTTCAGCCGGGAGGAGCTTCTCGAGCACGTGTGGGGGTCGACCCAGGAGTGGCAGGATCCGGCCACGGTGACCGAGCACATCCGGCGATTGCGTCTGAAGCTCGAACCCGACCCGGCCCAACCGCGGTGGCTGCACACCGTGCGCGGGATCGGGTACCGGTTCTCCGGGACGCCCGACCACTGATTTCCTGAACCGGGCTGTCGGCGTCGGGCGGCGTCAGTCCCAGCCCGCACCGTCGTCGGCGGTGGCGACCGGAATGTCGAGGGTGACGAGCGTCCCGCCGCGACTCTCCATGACGATGCTTCCGGCCAGCTGGGCCGTGACGAGGTCGCGGACGATAGACAGCCCGAGACTGGTGGTGGCCTCGATGTCGAAGCCGACCGGCAGCCCGATGCCGTCGTCGCGCACCTGGATGGTGAGGCGGCGCCCGTCGTTGGCCAGCACCAGGTCGACGCGCCCGAGGTCGGTGCCGGTGGACCCGCCCAGCTCTTCGGTATCGACACCGGTGGAGGGAAAGGCGTGCTCGACGGCGTTCTGCAGGAGCTCGGCCAAGACGACGGCGAGCGGGGTGGCGACGTCCGCCCCGACCTCACCGATATCGCCCGTGACCCGGATCGAGACGTGGTGACCGGAGACAGCCGAATCCTCGGCCATGCGCACGAGAGATCCCACGATCTCGTCGAAGGGGACTTCGTCACCGGGCTCGCGCGAGAGGATCTCATGCACGACGGCGATCGACCGGACGCGTCGCTCGGCTTCGCGTAGTGCCTCTTGCCCTTCTCCCGGAGCCAGACGCCGGGCCTGGAGGCGCAAGAGCGAGGAGATGGTCTGCAGGTTGTTCTTCACCCGGTGATGCACCTCGCGGATGGCCGCGTCCTTGGACAGAAGAAGGCGGTCCAGCCGGCGGAGGTCGGTCACGTCGCGCAGCAGCACCATGGCCCCGGTGACGACGCCCGCCGCCAGGAGCGGCGTGCAGTGAACGAGAACGATCACGTCGGGACGACGCTCGACCTCCTCGATGACCGGACACCCGGCCGCCAGGGCCCGGTCGATGGCCGTCTCCTCCACGCCGAGATCGGGTAACCGTCGGCTCTCGACGGCATCGCTCACCCCCATCCGGTGCAACGCACTCATGGCGTTGGGCGACGAGTAGACGATCCGTCCCTCGGTGTCGACGAGGATCAGTCCGTCGCCCACCCGTGGCGCGTCCTCGGTGGTGACGTCCTCGCCGGCGAACGGGTAGTCGCCGGCGGCCACCATGGCGGCCAGTCGTTGGTACAGATCGCGGTAGACGCGTTCGAGCCGGTAGGACCGGCGTCGGTCCTCGAGAGGCCCGATGCGCACCAACACGGCCCGGGCCGTCCCTCCGAGGGGGACGGGGACGCACTCGAATTGCGCCGTGTCGGGGACGGCCGGGACCTCGCCCGTGTCCGAGGCGTGCTCATGGACGGGCCAGGTCGGCAACGGCGCCGGCAGCGGGGACGGTGCGGGCACGTCGGCCACGCCCGACACCACCCTCCCCGTGCGGACCGCTTCCGCCGCCACCTGCCAGTCGTCGGCCGCCACCACTTGTCCGACCAGGTCGACGCGCAGCAGGGTCACGCTGGTGGTCGGTCGGATCTGGCCGAGGACGAGGAAGCGGTCACCGTCGGATCCCGTGGCCGGCACGAGCAGCAGGAGGTCCGAGAACGACAGGTCCGACAGCACCCCCCACGATCCGAGCAGCCGCTGGAGGTGGTCGAAATCGGCTTCGCCCAGATCGGTGAACGACGCGACCAGTTCGGCCGGCGTCATCATCACGGGAGCGGCACCTCCGCACGGCAGGGCACGTCGTGCGGTCGACGGGCCCGGAAAGCACGCAGGGTGACGACGCCGAGGGCCGAGAGCTGGACGGAGAGATCGGCCGACCGGTCGGCCACGTCGGCCAGCCGATGGGCGTCCGATGCCGTGGTGAGCGGCACGCCGCGGCGCACGAACCGTTCCAGCAACGGCGGCGACGGATAGGCCTCGGCAGCCGGTTTGCGGTAGCCGGCCGACGACAGCTCGGCCGCCATCCCCGACGACACGGCCGCCTCGACGAGCCGGTCCCAGCACTCCTCGGGCGTGTCCGGCCGGTGGCCCGCCACCTTCACGAGATCGGGATGGGCGAGAACGTCGCACGTCCCCGTGGCCGCCAGCTCCTCGATGGCGGCCACGTAGTCGGACCACGCCGCATCCACATGGCGCGCCCGCCACCCGTCCAAGGACACCCGGTCATCGAGGTCGTCGAATCGCCAGGTCCCGAGCCAATGGACCGATCCGAGCAGGACGTCGAACGGATAGCCGGCGAGGAGCGCGGCCACGTCGTCCATCCGGCCCCGGTAGTAGTCCACCTCGAGCCCGAGGACGACCGGCAGGCCGGCATCTTTGGCGGCGAGCACGCAGTCGACGTAGGCGTCGAGGTCGGCGCGGGCGTGGTCCTCCCAGTAGCGCTTCATGGACAGGCGCAGGGCGGCGTCGGGTTCGTCATCCCAGAAGCCGTGCAGGAGGCGATCGGCCTGGGCGAATCGGAAGAGGTGCTCGGTCAGGGCGATCTCGGTGACGCCCGCCGCCTGGGCCCGTTCGCAGTACGCCGCCACCTGGTCGAGCGTGGGGGCGGTGTCGCGGTGGCCGTGCGGCCAGAGATGGAGGTGATAGTCGAGCACGACGACGCCGGACTGCGTTCGTCCGCGTTACCCGGCGGCGCCGGTGTCGTCGACCCGGCGGATGAGGGTCACGCCGTCGCGCACGGTGAGTTGGACACTCACCACGCGAGGGTCGGCCACGACCGTGTCGTTGAAGGCGCGGATGGCCACTGTGTTGTCGGAGGAGTCCTTCTCGTCGACGACGTTGCCACTCCACAGGGTGTTGTCGGCCGCGATCATGCCGCCCGGCGCCAGCTTGGGCAGGACCGCCTCGTAATAGGCCAGGTAGCTCGGCTTGTCGGCATCGATGAAGACGAAGTCGAACGGGCCGTCGAGGGCCTGCACCGTCTCGAGGGCGGGTCCCTCGATCACCTCGATCCGGTCGGCGTAGGGACTGGTGGCGATGTGGCGACGGGCCACCTCGGCGTGGACGGGACTGAGCTCACAGGTCGTGATCCGACCACCGGGGGGCAGCGCGGCGGCCATGGCCAGAGCCGAGTACCCGCTGAACGTCCCGATCTCGAGCACCCGACGGGGGCGAAGGGCGTAGACGATCATCTCGAGGAACCGCCCCTCCAGGGTCCCCACCATCATGCCGGGAAAGTCCAACGTGTCCTGCGTCTCGACAGCCACGGCCACGAGATGCGGGGGCGGGGGCGTGGTGTGGGCTTCGGCGTACGCCTCCAGAACGGGGTCAACGATGTCGGTCATCGGGCTCACCTCCGACCGCATCGTAGGCGGCGGGGCCGTGGCCCTCCGCCGGGGTGGTGGGGGACGGCA
>DATNJD010000149.1:0-8620 GCA_035604075.1 Acidimicrobiales bacterium | reverse complement strand
GACTTCGACCCCGACGAGTTCCTACGGCATATCGCCGGCTATGGCGGCATGGCCGCCGGCTGCGAGTACGCGCTGCTCCTCCAATCCTTCAGGGTTTAAAGCGCCCGGACTGCGACCATTTCTCGTCCCGCGGCCCGGCCGAGCCAGGGCGAGACCGCTATCGCGACCTGCTCGGGCCATGAACAACTGCGCTCTCACCCCGGAGAGATGTGGCACGAAGTGGCAGGACGGTCAGCGGGCCATCTCGCGCATCCAGAAGTGCGCCGTCCCAAACCCGTGACCAGCCGCGACTCGGAGAGCGGGCGACGGGAATCGAACCCGCGTTCTCAGCTTGGGAAGCTGATGTTCTGCCGCTGAACTACGCCCGCGAGAGTCGGGCCACACTATCGTGCTGCCCGTGGTTCTCTCAGACCGGTCGATCCGGGAAGAGCTGGAGAAAGGGCGGATCATCATCGATCCCCTGGACCCCGGCTGCATCCAGCCGTCGTCCGTCGACCTGCACGTCGACCGGCACTTTCGGCTGTTCCGGAACCACACGATGCGGGTCATCGACGTCCGGGAGGACCTGGAGGACCTGACCGAGCTCGTCGAGGTCCCCGGGGGGGACGCCCTCATCCTCCACCCTGGGGAATTCGTGCTGGGATCCACCCGGGAGCGGGTGTCGCTCCCCGATGACCTCGTGGCCCGGCTCGAGGGGAAGTCGTCTCTCGGGAGGCTGGGTCTGCTCATCCACTCGACCGCCGGGTTCGTCGACGCCGGGTGGGACGGGCACCTCACCCTGGAGCTGTCCAACGTGGCCAACCTGCCCATCACCGTCTATCCGGGGATGAAGATCGGCCAGATCAGCTTCCTGCAGATGACGACGGCCGCCGAGAACCCCTACGGTTCCCAGGGCCTCGGTTCGAAGTACCAGGGCCAGCGGGGCCCCACGCCCAGCCGGTACTTCGAGAACTTCCGTACCTGATCAGACCCTCAGCTGACCAGACCCCCCAGGAGGAGATGTGCCCGTCAGGATCGCCATCGGCATGGCCGTGACCGCTGTGGCCCTGACCATCGCCGGCCGCCGATTCTTCTTCCTCTTCCGTCTCGTCCGGTCGGGCAAGGCCGACACTGGCCGCTTCCGTGACGTCCCGAGCCGGATCGGGGCCGAGCTGTCCGAGGTCGCTGGCCAGCGCAAGCTCCTCAAGAAGCCGGTGGCCGGACTGGCCCATGCCTTCACGATGTGGGGTTTCACGATCCTGCTGCTCACGATCATCGAGGCCTACGGGGACCTGTTCTCGAAGACGTTCGCCATTCCCGGGATCGGCCACTGGCCCGCCGTGGGGTTCATCGAGGACTTCTTCGCCGTGGCCGTTCTGGTGGCCCTCTGCACCTTCGCCGTCATCCGACTGGTGAACTCGCCCAAGCGTCGCCAGCGCGCCTCGCGGTTCTACGGGTCACATCTCGACGCCGCCTGGATCACCCTGGCCATGATCTCCGGCGTCATGCTCACCCTCCTCGGGTACCGGGCCGCGCAGACCCGGACCCCGGGTGATTTTCCCTACGACCACAGCTGGTGGACCTTCGCCTCGCACGGGATCGGCGAGGCCTTCACCTCCGTCAGCTCCGGTACCGCCGTGGACTTCGAGACGGTGTTCCTGATCCTGAACATCGCCTTCATCACCGGCTTCCTCGTCTTCCTCTCCTACTCGAAGCACCTCCATATATTCCTAGCCCCCATCAACGTGGCCGCCTCACGGCGCCCGGTCGCCCTGGGGCCGCTCTACGCGACACCGGACATGGACATGGAGAACATCTCCGAGGACACCGTCTTCGGCGCCGGCCACATCGAAGACCTCAGTTGGAAACAGCTGCTCGACACCCTCACCTGTACCGAGTGCGGTCGGTGCCAGGACGCCTGCCCGGCGTGGAACACGGGCAAGCCCCTGTCACCGAAGCTCCTCATCATGGGCTTGCGGGACAACCTCTTCGAGTCGGCGCCCCGGCTGGTGGGTGCCGGTCGGTCGGGGTCCGCCAACGGTGGTGGGGGCGCAGAGGAGGGCGCTGCCGGTGGAGCCACCGGTGCGGCCGAGGTGCCGACCCTGGTGCCCGGGACCATCGACCCCGATGTGCTCTGGTCGTGCCTCACCTGTGGAGCGTGCGTGGAGGCGTGCCCGGTGGACATCGAGCACGTCGACACGATCGTCGACATGCGTCGCTACGAGGTCCTGATGGAGTCGCGGTTCCCGCCCGAAGCCGGACTCATGCTCCGGAACATCGAGAACCAGGGCGACCCCTGGGGCCTCGGTGCGGCCAAGCGGACGGAGTGGACCGACGTCCTCGACTTCGACGTCCCCGTCATCGAGGGGACCATCCCCGACGACGTCGAGTACCTCTACTGGGTGGGCTGCGCCGGGGCACTCGACGAGCGGGCCCGGAAGGCGACGCAGGCCACGGCGAGGATGCTCCACCGCGCCGGCGTGCGCTTCGCCATCCTGGGCCCCCGTGAGTCGTGCACCGGCGATCCCGCCCGCCGGCTGGGCAACGAATACCTCTATCAGGAGATGGGGAAGGCCAACATCGCCACTCTGAACGAGGTGGGGGCCAAGAAGGTGGTGGCCTCGTGTCCCCACTGTTTCAATTCACTGTCGCGGGAGTACCCCGATCTCGGCGGCAACTTCGAGGTGATCCACCATTCGCAGCTGCTCGGCCATCTCATCGAGACGGGCCGTCTCACCGCCGGGACGATGGAGGCCAAGGTCACCTACCACGACCCGTGCTATCTCGGTCGCCACAACCGGATCTTCGACGAGCCGCGGTCGGTGCTCGACGCCATCGACGGAGTGGAGCAGATCGAGATGCGCCGGTGCCGGGAGAAGAGCTTCTGCTGCGGCGCCGGCGGGGCCCGGATGTGGATGGAGGAGACCATCGGCAAGCGGGTCAATCTCGAGAGGACCGACGAGGCGCTCACCACGGGCGCCGACGTCGTCTCGACGGCGTGTCCCTACTGCCTCATCATGCTGGACGACGCCGTCCGAGCCCGGCAGCGCGAGGACGATGTACGCGTCCTCGACCTGTCCCAGGTGGTGGAGGCGTCCCTCGGGGCTCCCGCCGTGGGGGCACGGGCCTCGGGGACACCGCCCGGGGCGGCCACGACCGATCCGGGCGACACCGACTGACGGCCGGCCGGCGGTCAGTGGAAGGCTTTGGCGTCCGCCTCGCGTAGGCGTTCGGACATGGCCACGAGCAGCTTGTGGGCCAACGCCGGCATGGCGTCGAGAAGCCCGTTGAACCGCCGCTGCTCGAGGACGAGGAGGGTCATCTCGGTATCGGAGATGACCGTGGCCGACCGGGGACGCCGGTCGAGCAGGGAGAGCTCGCCGAAGTAGCCGCCCGGTCCGATGGTGGCGGCCTTGCGCCCGTTGCGCCGGACCGAGGCCGTTCCGTCCACGATGAAGAAGAATTCCCGGCCGACAGTGCCCTCTTCGCACAGGACCTTCCCCGCCGGGATCGTGATCTCGTCGACCGTCCGTCGCAGGGTGCGCAGTTGACTGGCCGAGAGGGCCGAGAAGAGCCAGATGTTCCCCAGGTCGATGTCTTTCGGTCGCGGCGTCATCCACGGGAGGCTAGTCAGCGTCCACCGGCCGTGCTGGCTGTCGACGCGGGCCCACGCGCTAGCCTTTCCCGATGCCCGGCAGTCGTGCACCAGACGACTCGGAGGGTGCCCCGCCCCCCCTGAGCCTGTGGCAGCGCGTCCTTCTC
Organism: Acidimicrobiales bacterium; assembly: GCA_035604075.1. GTDB lineage: Bacteria > Actinomycetota > Acidimicrobiia > Acidimicrobiales > UBA8190 > Palsa-661. The sequence goes on along the minus strand of DATNJD010000149.1, from coordinate 4,879 downwards.
GCTCTCCCCCGGCTCAAGCGCGACGGGTCGGGGGCGCCGCTCGGAGAGCGCCTCCGGAACGCCATCGTGAAGCCGGTCGAGCCTGGTACGGCGTCGAAGGCCAAGGCCCCTCACGGACCCCGGTCGGTCGAGGAGCTGGAGGACGCGGTCCGGTCGGCCGACGACAAGGAGCGGCTCGTGGGGCTGCTCCTGGCACCGGTCGCCGCCGCCATCGGTCTCCTCGTCATCAACGACCTGATTACGCACGACCCCTCGCAGTACTTGAAAAGCGGCCGGATCAATCCGCGTTACGTGAGTGTGTCGCTCTACCACGAGCTGGAGTTGGTGCTGCTCGCTCTGGCCGTCCTCATGCTGGTGACGGCCATGCTGCGCAAGCGGCTCTTCCTCGGGATCGTGATGGCCCTCTACGGACTGGCCATCTTCAATCTGCATTACTGGGGCTTCGGGGTCCCGTACATCCTGGCCGGGGCCTGGTTCCTGGTGCGGGCCTACCGGCTGGGGCGTGACCTGAAAGAGGCGACGGGCGATGCGCCGACAGGGCCCCGGTCACCGGGTCGCCAGGGGCGGGGGAGCGGTCCGGGCACGAGTGGCGGCCCCCGGCCCAACAAGCGGTACACCCCGCCGACCCCACCTCCCCGGCGGTCACCGCCGCCGAAGGCCAAGTCGAAGCCCCAGGACGAGCAGAAGGCGGGCTGACCGCTGGGCGTCACGCCCGACGGGGGCGCCGTCGTCTCAACACCAGGGCGCCCACCGAGAGCACGAGGACGACGGCCAGCACGGTCGGGACGATGTAGACCCTCCACGACGCGTGCTCCCGGGCCAGGGCGCCGGCCGTGGTGACGAGGGCCGGATCACCGGGGACGGCGACGCCCCTGAGCCGTGTTCCCGGCGGGAGGAGGGTGTCGCCGGGAATGGGCTCGTTCTCCCGGTGACCGGCGAGGACGAACGATCCCCGGCAGGAGTACCCCGCGGCGTTGCTGCCGCTGCCACCGAGGAGGCCGAGACACCCCGACACCGTGATCTCCACCGCCACCCCGTGTCGGCGTAGAGAGGTGATCTGGGTGTTCTTGTGGACGCCGGCGGCGAAGAGGGCGCCGGCCAGGACGGCCAGGCCGGTGAGCGAGAGCCCGACGATGACACCACCCACGCGCCGGGTGTTCACCCGGACACCTCCACCGGCGCCCCGCAGTGTCGAGACGGGCTCGCCCGATGTCCCGATCGGGTCGGCGGCCGGGTCTGTGGGGGCTCCAGCGATCCGGAGATCGTAGCGGCGGGGGTGTCGGGCCGATCGGCCCGTGCCTAGGCGCCGGTGTGTTCACGCGCTGGTAACACTCACGTGACGATGCGGAAACGCCCGACCTGCATTCTTTGGGCGGCAGGGCGAACTCCTGTCGTGGCCTTGGCGGACCCACTCTCTGGTGACGCCTTGTCCATGACCCGGGGCGCCACGACGCTGACAGACGAGAGGAGCACTCGCAGTGCTAGGCGCCGTACATAACGTTCCGTATCCCAGCTGGCTGAATACGGGGGACAACACGTGGCAGCTGGTGGCCGCCACGTTCGTCGGCCTGATGAGCCTGCCCGGTCTGGCGGTGCTCTACGCCTCGATCGTCCAGAAGAAGTGGGCGGTGAACGTGCTGGCCATGATGTTCGCCGGCTTCTCACTGGTCCTCATCGCCTGGGTGCTGTGGTCCTACAAGATGGGCTTCGGTGCCACCTCGCTCGGAGGGGGGGTGCACGACGGCGTCCAGACGCAGCTGACCAACGTCGGTTGGGTCAAACACTTCTTCGAGAATTTCGTCGGTAAACCGGGCCAGATACTGAACGCCTACAACGAACAGGGCCCGGCGGTGTCGGCGGCCAACACGGCCGTACCGTTCCACTTCCCGACGACGACACTCGCCTACTTCCAGTTCGTCTTCGCCGCCATCACCCCGCTGCTCTTCCTCGGCAGCGTCCTGGGCCGGATCAAGTTCAGCGCCTGGTGCCTGCTGGTGCCGTTGTGGTCGACATTCGTCTACGGCGTGGACGCTTTCCTTCTCTGGGGCGGTGGCTACTTCGCCCAGGAGGGGTCGCTCGACTTCTCCGGTGGTTACGTCATCCACATGTCGGCCGGTGTCTCGGGATTCGTGGCCGCCTGGGTGCTCGGACCGCGGCTGTTGCGAGATCGAAAGAACGCCATACCGAACAACCTGGTCATGGCGGCCGTCGGCGCCGGCATCCTGTGGCTCGGCTGGAACGGCTTCAACGGTGGTGACCCGTACTACGCCGGTGCCGACGCGGCGGCCGCCGTCGTCAACACCAACCTGGCCACCGCCTGCGGCGTCATGGTCTGGGTGGCCATGGACGCCTGGTTCTCGAAGCCGAGGAAACCGACCTTCCTGGGTGCGGTGAACGGCATGATCTGCGGTCTGGTCGGGATCACGCCGTGTGCCGGTTTCGTGAACGGCTGGGGCGCCATCGCCGTGGGAGCCATCTGCTCCGCCGTGGTCTGGATCGCCTGGAACTACCTGTCCAAGGTGCGGCCGTTCTCCAAGGTGGACGACGCCCTCGGTGTCATCTACACCCACGGCATGGCCGGCTTCCTCGGCGGCATGCTCCTCGGCATCTTCGGAGACCCCAAGACCCTGGAGCTCGGCTGCGGCACCTTGAACTCGGCCGGTCAAGTGGTGAGCACGACACAGTCGGCCTTCGTCCAGTCGCACGGAGGGTGCTCGACGTTCGGTGTGAACGGCTTGATGTATACCGGCTCGTCCCATCAGCTCTGGGAACAGTTCCGAGCGGCCATCTGGGTCGTCTTCTGGTCGGCCCTGGTGACCTTCATACTGATGAAGCTGATCGGACTCGTCCTGCGCGGTGCGCGGTACTCGGACGAGATCCTGGAGATCGGTGACCTGGCCATCCACGACGAGGAGGCTTTCCCCGAGGAGACCCTCGCCCAGCGGGTCGGGATCAGCACGATGGCGGGCGACACCCCGTCGGTAACATCGAGACCACCGGACTCCGGGCCACCGCCTGGGGTGGCGGACAGCTGACAGAACCACTACGAGCCCAAGGAGAAAACTCAAGATGAAGCTTGTCGTAGCGGTTCTCAAGCCGTTCAAACTCGACGAGGTGAAGGAGGCGTTGAAGACCGCCGGGGTCCAGGGGATGACCGTGACCGAGGCGCAGGGGTTCGGTCGGCAGCGGGGTCATACCGAGGTCTACCGGGGCGCCGAGTACGAGGTCGACTTCGTCCCCAAGATCAGGGTCGAGATCCTGGTCGATGACGAGCAGGCGGCCGAGGTGGTCGACGCCGTCGTGGCCACGGCGGCCACCGGCAAGATCGGCGACGGAAAGGTCTGGGTCGTCCCCGTCGACACCGTGGTCCGGGTCCGGACGGGCGAACGCGGCAGCGACGCCATCTGAGACAGTCGGGAAACCGGCGGCTCTCGGCAGAGGCCGCCTGAGAAGACAAGGTTGGGATCGACGGGGCCGGCGCACGCCGGCCCCGTCGACGCGTCGCCACCGACGCGTCGACGCAGTCGGCCAGTCGGTCAGCCGGCCTGCTGGGCCGTCGCCTCCTTGGCCGCCTTGATGGCCTCGGGGTCGCCGAGGAGGGACTCACCGGTCACGGACAGGTCGTCGTCGAGGCGGAACCACCAGGGCACCCCGGTCGGGATCTCGAGACTGACGATCTCGTCGTCGGAGAGGCCCAGGAGGTACTTGACGAGGGCCCGCAACGAGTTGCCGTGGGCCACGACGAGAACGCCGTCGAAGGTGTGGAGGTCGGCCACGATGGCGTCCTCCCAGTAGGGGACCATCCGGGCCACCACGTCGGCCAGGCACTCGGAGGCCGGGAGGGCCGACGCGGGGACGAGGCGGTAGCGCTGGTCGTGGGACGGGTGGTGCTCGGGGTCGATGGCCGGAGGACGGGTCGAGTAGCTCCGGCGCCAGACCTTCACCTGGTCGATCCCGAACTCGGCTGTCGTCTCCTTCTTGTTCCTCCCCTGGAGGGCGCCGTAGTGGCGTTCGTTCAGCCGCCAGTGGCGACGGACCGGGATCCAGGAGCGGCCCAGCTCGTCGAGGGCCAGGTTGGCGGTTCGGACCGCCCGGGTGAGGACCGAGGTGTGGAGGACCAACAGGTCGAGGCCCCTCTCCTGTTCTGCGAGCAGGAGACGACCGGCCTGTCGTGCCTCCTGCTCCCCCTGGGCCGTCAGGTCGACGTCCACCCATCCCGTGAACAGGCCCTCGGCGTTCCAGGTGGACTGGCCGTGACGGAGGAGGACCAGATCGGGCATGGTGCCGAGAGTACCGGCGGGGCCCCGGACGCGTCCCGGACCCGGGACGGGACCCGGGTCCGGGTGCGCCTCCATGCGCGGTGTGACTGATGCAGCCTGGCCGGCTCCCGGATGGGGGGATCGGGGAGCAACGACCCATCCACCATTCTGCGGGTCCGGGAGGCGCCCGTGAAGCGGGTGACCACCTGGTCGCAGTACCCGTGATACCACGTGGAGTGGCTGGGCGCCCGCTGAACGCACGGACCTCTTCGTGGCCAGAAGCCCGGTAGCTTGATTGTTTGAAGAGAAAAAATCTTGACTGCTCCACACTCAAGGTCGCTATACTGATATGCATCAGTCAGGGGTGCGGCGAAGGTCGTCGAGCTCCGCAACGAGATTCGGAGGCAACACAGATGTCCAAGGCCGTCGGTATCGACCTCGGCACGACCAACTCGGTGGTGAGCGTTCTGGAGGCCGGCGAGCCGGTCGTGATCCCCAACGCCGAAGGGGGACGGACCACGCCCTCGGTCGTCGCCTTCTCCAAGTCGGGCGAGGTTCTCGTCGGTGAGGTGGCCAAGCGGCAGGCCATCACCAACCCCGAGCGGACCATCCGGTCCGTG
>DATNJD010000148.1:0-15662 GCA_035604075.1 Acidimicrobiales bacterium | reverse complement strand
GCACTGGGTGAGAACGTCCCCTTCGAGATCGGGCGCGCCCTCTACAAGGCGGACGCCGACGACATCGTCGACCGCCTCCGACTCGTTCCCGACGAGATCGAGGCCGTCATGGTCGTCGGCCACAATCCCAGCTTCCACGACCTGACCCTGCTCCTCGTGTCCGACGACGATACCGACGGACGGGCTCGTCTGGCCGAGGGCTTCCCCACGGCGGCACTCGCCATCGTGGCCCTCGACGTCACCTCCTGGAGCCAGGTCGTGGCCGGGTCGGGACACCTCGACGAGATGTTCGTCCCCACCCGCTGACTGCTTCTCGGAGGTCTGCTCTCGGGACGTGGATCAGACGAGCGGCCACGGGTAGCAGTGCTCGTTGGGGTCGGGGACGGGAAACCGGCCTTTCTTCACCAGTCGCCGGGCCCGGCGGCAGACGGCGTCGATCTCAGAGGGCGACAGGCACTCGGCCAGAGCGTCGGGGACGTCGTCGGCCAGGGCGGAGAGATCGGTGAGCAGCTCGTCGGGGACCGGGTCGCCGGCGAACTCCCAGATGACCGTGCGCAACTTGGGATCGCGGTGGAAACAGAGCCCGTTGTCGATGGCCCAGATTCTCCCGTCGTCGCCGAGGATGCAGTGCCCGCTCTTGCGGTCGGCGTTGTTGGCCACGACGTCGAAGGCGCAGATGGCGCGGAGCCGCTCGTGGTGGCGCTCGTCCTCGATCAATGTGAAGTGGTGCTGCGAGAAGTCGGCGTCGACGAAGCGCTGCAGCGATCCCTCCCCGAACGGGCCGTCGAGCCGGGTGATCGTTTCTGGGACCAGGTCCCATCCGAGAGCCACCGACAACTCGTAGGCGGCCACCTCGCGTCGGAAGATGGCGCCGGGGAAGTCCCACAGATGGCGCTCGCCCCGCTCGGGTTTGTAGACGGCCCCTACCTCCTCGTTCCCCGACCTGCAGGTGACCAGGAAGGTCTGGTTCGAGCTCCACGGCATCCGACCCACGATCTCGATCTCGCCCTCGGCGAGAAGGGTCACGATGCCGGTGGCCGGTGGCCGTTCGTCCTGGGGCACTGGTGTCCAGAGGGATCGAGGGGCAACCCGCACAGCGGGCAGGGAGGCCGACCCGCCTCCACGAGGAGCGTGGCCCGCACGGCGAAGGCCGCCGCCTGTCCGCGGGTGATCGTGAACCGGGCCACGTCGCCGTCCTCGTCCTCGGCCACGAGCTCCTCGGCCACGAGCACGATCCGGTCGATGTCGTCGTCGTAGCTGACCCCGAGGGTTCCCACCACCCAATGGGGCTCGGACGGCTCCACCAGCTCGAGCCCTTCGGGCAGCGTTCCGGGCCGCTCCAGATCGGCCAGCAACCGGCCCAGGTACTCGGCCAACACCGAGATCTGCTGCTTCTCCACCTTCAAGGTGAGCAGGGTGCCTGACCCCCGGCACTGCAGGAGGAAGACCCGGCGACCGGTGGGGCCCTCGGTGCCGACCGTGAAGAGATCGAGGTCGCCCAGATCGAGAGAGGGACTCATGACCGGACGCTCATGACGGGACAACTCATGACGGGACAACTCATGACAGGGCCAACTCGGCCAGTGTCGAGGTGTTGTTCACGCACAGCACGTGGTTGGCATTCTCGCCCCGGACGAGGGCGGTCACCGAACACGGAGAGACGACAAGTCGTTGGAACAGATCGAGAGGCACGCCGGCCGTGGCCGACACGGCCGCCTTGATGGGATCAGCATGGGAGACGGCCACGAAGGAGCCGCCCCGGTGGCGGTCGGCCAACCGGTCGAGCGCGTCCACCATCCGCATCTGCATCTCGACGAACGACTCCCCGTCGGGAAACCGGAAGGAGCCGGGCAGCAGCTGCACCGTCCGCCACTCGCGCCGCCGGGCCAGCACCCGCAGGCTCTTACCCGTCCAGTCACCGAAATCGCATTCGAGCAGCCCCTTGTCGATCCGCACGCGGAGCCCGAGACGCGAAGCGATGGGCTTGGCCGTCTCCACCGCCCGCTCGAGCGGCGACGCGTAGACGGCGACGGGGGGATGGGCCAGGGCCGAGATCCGCTGCGCCGCCGCCTCGGCCTGGGCCCGGCCCTCGTCCGAGAGGTGCAGACCCGGGGCGCGTCCGGGCAGGACCTTTCCCGTCGTCGGTGTCCGCCCGTGACGGACGAGAAGGGCAACGGCGGGAGCCGGGGGGCGACGGGCGGGCACGCCGGGTCATCGTACGCTGTCGGCCGTGCGCCCCCGGCCGGCTTCCGTCCCCCCGGAGCTCGCCGCACTGACGGCGGAGATCGTGGCCTGCCGTCTGTGCCCGCGCCTCGTGGCCTGGCGCGAGCAGGTGGCCCGCGAGAAACGGGCCTCGTACGCCGATGAGCAGTACTGGGGCCGTCCCGTCCCCGGTTTCGGTGACGCCCGGGCGCGGATCGCCGTGGTGGGTCTGGCGCCGGCGGCCCACGGAGGCAACCGCACCGGTCGCGTCTTCACCGGCGACCGCTCGGGGGACTGGCTGTTCGCTGCCATGTTCCGGGCGGGCCTCGCCAACCAGCCGACGAGTACGGCCGTCGACGACGGTCTCGAACTGTCCGACGCCTACGTCTGCGCCGCGGTCCGCTGCGCGCCGCCGCAGAACAAACCCACTCCGGCAGAACGGACCGCGTGTCTGCCGTACCTCCGGCGGGAACTGGCGCTCCTCGCCCGTGTCCGGGTGATCCTCGTCCTCGGCCAGTTCGCCTATCAGGTGGTGGCCGCCGAGCTCGGCATCAGACCCCGCCCCAAGTTCGGCCACGGCGCCGAGGCGGTCGCACCGGACGGGCGCGTCGTCCTGTGCTCCTACCACCCGAGTCAGCAGAACACCTTCACCGGGACCTTGACCGAGCCGATGTTCGACGCCGTCTTCGCCCGGGCCCGGGCCCTCGCCGGCGCTGCGTAGGTCAGGCCGGTGCGGGCATCCGGCGCGGGGCGTCCACGGCCGTCGCCGGCCAGCGCCGACGCGAGACCCGGGCCAGTTTGTGCAGCAGCTCGATGGCCCCTGGATCGTCGTCGCCCGGCCGTGTCTCGACGACGCCGTCGGCGATCATCCCGGCCATGATCTCGCGACCCTGGTCCGTCCGGACGATGGTGAGCGTCCAGTCGCTGAAGGCGCCGATCCCACCGGTGGAGATGTCGGCGTGCTCGGCGGCGAAGTCGGGACAGGCCTTGCAGCCTTCGCGCGTCCAGGCGTGCCCTTCCTTCAACGGCACCTCGTGGTAACCACCGTCATGCGTCCAGATCTGGAAGACACCTTTGATGTTGATCTTCTTGATGGCGGCGCGCCCGAGGCCGTACTTGGCGTCGAAGAGCTCGTCGAAGATGGCGTCGTCGAACGTCTTCGAACACAGCAGGCCGATGGAGAGCGACAGCCGCCGCGCCACCTTCCCGACCTTGCGGGACTTCATCATGGCCGGCGCCGACGCCTGGCAGCTCATCCCCACCAGGGCGATCTTCTCGGCCCCGGCTTCGACGGCGGCGGGGTAGGCCAGGGTGTTGGCCGAGTACGTGTAGCGCGATCCGGCCGTCGCCAGCACCTCCTCGCGCGTCCGGGCCACGGCCGGCACCGCCTTCCACGAGGTGCCGTCGCCCTCGAGGGCGGAGACGAGGGCGGCGTCGATCACGTCGTGCTCGAGGGCCCAGATCAAGATGGCCGAGACGAGGCCGCCGTCCTGGCCGTTGTCGCGCACCGCAGGGTCGGCGGCGCGCACGAGCAGGATGTCACCCACCACGCCCGCCACCTCGTCCTCGGTCCGCTCGCGGCCGAACATGAAGGTGTCGATCTCCGACTCCCACGTCCGGAACCGGGGACAGGCCCTCGTGCACATCGTGCAGCCCTTCACCCCGTGGGTGCAGTCGGTGGGGCCGCCGTCCGCCTCCACCTTCCACGGTCGGTAGACACCGTCGCCGTCGTTGTAGTGCAGCACGTCGTGGGGGCAGACGATGATGCACGCGGCGCACCCGGTGCACAGTCCGGAGGTCACGACCTCCTGGTAGAGGTCGGCCCAATGCGGCTTCTCGGGAGGCATGCGGCCCACAGTAGCGTCGTGCCCCGTGCCCGAATTGCCCGAGGTCGAGGCCTACCGGCGCCTGGCCGACACCGCTCTCGACCGTCGAATCGCCACTGTGGCCGTCCATGACCCTCGCTTCGTGCGCGGCGAGACCCCGCCGGCGAGGTTGTCGAAAGTTCTCACCGGGGCGTCCTTCGCCTCGGCCCGCCGCACCGGCAAGCTCCTCGTCCTCGATTTGGCCGGCACACCGGCCGCCACCGGCCATCGACTCGGCGTCCGCTTCGGCATGACCGGTTCGCTCTTCGTCGACGGTCACTCGGCCGTCGACGAGCTCATCTACTCGAGCAAGAGCCGCGGCGCGCGCTGGGACCGTTTCGGCGTCGAGTTCACCGACGGCGGATCCTTGGTCGTCCACGATCCGAGGCTCCTCGGCGGCGTGTCGCTCGACCCCGACGAGACCGCTCTCGGTCCCGACGCCATGACCCTCACCGCCGCCCAGCTCCGCCATGTGCTCGAAGGGAGTGCCGCACCGCTCAAGGTGCGGCTCATGGACCAGTCCCGCATCGCCGGGGTGGGGAACCTCCTGGCCGACGAGATCCTCTGGCGCGCCTCTCTCGCACCGCAACGACGGGCCGGCTCACTGACGCCGGCGGGGATCCGTCGACTCCATCGTCATCTGCGGGCGACCCTGGACGAGCTCTCGGCGCGCGGCGGATCGCATCTGGGCGATCTCATGCCCGCCCGCCACCCCGGCGGTCGCTGCCCGCGCGACGGAGCCGAGCTCATCCGCTCCACCGTCGGCGGCCGCACCAGCTGGTGGTGTCCCCGGCACCAGAAATGAACGGCCTCAATCGGAACAACTGATTGGAACAACTGATTGAAACAACGGAACCGCCTCAGCCGGTGGTCTCGGCCAGCACCTTCTCGGCATGCCCGTCGGCGCGCACGTGGTGCCAGGCGCGGACGATCTTCTGATCGGGGCCGATCAGAAAGGTGGACCGGATCACCCCCACCGTCTTCTTCCCGTAGAGGGTCTTCTCGCCGTAGGCGCCGTACTTTTCCATCACCTTGTGGTCGGGGTCCGACAAGAGCGGGAAGGCGAGCCCGTACTTGTTCCGGAACTTCACGTGCTTCTCGGCTCCGTCGGGCGAGATCCCGATCACCACCACGTCGGACTTCTCGAAGGCCTTCAGGTTGTCGTTGAATTGGCAGGCCTCTTTGGTGCAGCCCGGCGTGTCGTCGGCCGGGTAGAAGTAGACGACCACCTGTCGGCCGGCGAAGTCCTTCAGCGACACCTTCCGGCCGTCCTGGTCGGGGAGCGTGAATGCGGGGGCTTTGTCTCCGGCGTCGAGTGTGGCCATCTGGGTCCTCCCGGGGGCGTCGTCGGACCCACGATGGCACAGCGCCGTCCGGGGCTCCATCGGCCTCCGGGTCGGCCAGAGCCACCGATCAGGGGCACAGGCCCGCTACACTGGAGTCGCGTGCCCTGGCGTTGCCGTGGCACCGGGGTCTTCCTCACCTGTTCTCTTCGTTCCCGCCGTCTGAGCGGGCGCTTCGGAGCCCCGAGGCGGACCCGACCCGGCGGTCGAAGGGCGACCGCGGGACACGAAGAGCGAGTGAGACCCATGACCACCACCATCGAACGTCCTTCGGACGAGGATTCCTCCGAGCCCGAACCGCTTCTGGCCACCACCTTCGAGGAGCTGGGGGTGGCCCCCGAACTGGTCGCCGTCCTCGCCTCCCAGGGCATCAAGGCCCCCTTCCCCGTCCAGGCCATCACCATCCCCGACGCCATCGCCGGGCGCGACGTCTGCGGCAAGGCCAAGACCGGCTCGGGCAAGACCCTGGCCTTCGGCCTCCCCCTGCTCATGCGTCTGGGCACCCCGGCCCCGCGCCGGCCCCGGGGCCTCGTCCTCGTCCCCACACGTGAGCTCGCCATCCAGGTGGCCGAGGTCCTCGCCCCGCTGGCCGAGGCCATGGGCCGCCGGGCCGTCGTCCTCTACGGCGGTGCCGACATCGAGCGCCAGATCAAGAAGCTCAACAAGGGCGTCGACGTGGTCATCGCCACCCCCGGCCGCCTGATCGACCTCTCCGACCGGGGCGAGGTCTCGGTGGCCGACGTCGAGGTGGCCGTCCTCGACGAGGCCGACCGCATGGCCGACATGGGATTCCTCCCCCAGGTCGACTGGGTTCTCCGCCGGATCGAGAAGCCGCACCAGACCATGCTCTTCAGCGCCACCCTCGACGGTGACGTCGACCGCCTCGTCCGCCGTCACCTCACCGACCCGGTCCGTCACGAGGTGGCCTCGGCCCGGGTCACCGTCGACCTCATGGAGCACCGCTTCCTCCAGGTCCACCAGATGGACAAGGTCAAGGTGGCCGCCGCCATCTGCAACGGGGCCTCGAAGACGCTTGTCTTCGTCCGCACCAAGCGCGGCGCCGACCGACTGGTCGAGCAGCTCCAGCGCGAGGGGGTCCGGGCCGCCGCCATCCACGGGGACCTCCGCCAGTCGAGCCGGGAAAAGGCCCTCGAGGACTTCACCACGGCTCGGCTCCCCGTTCTCGTGGCCACCGACGTCGCCGCCCGCGGCCTCGACATCGAGGACGTCGACGTCGTCGTCCACTACGACCCCCCGGAGGACCACAAGGCCTACCTCCACCGTTCGGGCCGTACGGCGCGCGCCGGCGGCAAGGGTGTCGTCGCCACCCTCGTCCTGTGGGACCAGATCCTCGACGTGGAGCGGATCCAGAAGCGTCTCGGGCTCGTCGGCCCCCTGACCGAGATCTTCTCCAACGATCCCCGCCTGGCCGACCTCTCCGGCTGGCAGCCCGACGAGGGTGCCGCCTGAGCCTGCCACCGGGGTCCCGCTGGAGCCCGCGTGTGTGACACCCTCTGCCTCCTCGGCGACGGCGTCACCCTCTTCGCCAAGAACTCGGACCGCCCGCGGTGCGAACCCCAGGTCGCCTCGGCCTTTTCCCGCCGCGCTCCGGGCGGCCCGCTGCGGACCCAGTACCTCGAGATCCCCGACACCGGAGCCGTCGCCACCCTCCTCTCCCGTCCCACCTGGCTCTGGGGGGCCGAACACGGTCTGAACGAGCACCGCGTGGCCATCGGCAACGAGATGGTCTTCACCGCCGCCGACCCCCGCCGGCGGCCACCCGCCCTTCTCGGCATGGACCTGGTCCGCCTCGGCCTCGAACGGGGCCGGACGGCAGAGGAAGCGCTCGGGGCCATCACCTCCCTCCTCGACCGCCACGGCCAGGGCGGTGTCGGGGACGAGATCCACAACCTCTCGTACTGGTCCTCCTTCCTCATCGCCGATCCCACCTCGGCCTGGGTGCTCGACACCTCGGCCTCCTCCTGGGCGGCCCGCCCGGCCGGGCCCGCCACGGCCCTCTCGAACCGGTTGACCCTGCGTCGGGACTGGACCCGGGCGTCGTCCGACGTCGCCCCCGGCACCGACATCGACAGCTGGCGCCACCCGAACCTCCCCACCGGCTTCGCCGACACCCGCCTCGCCTCCAGCGGCGCTTTCCTGCGAGGTGCCGGCGCCACCGACACGACGGCCGTCGATCCCCGGTCCGTCGTGGGGGTTCTGCGCGACCACGGCACCGGACCGTGGGGTGTCCCCGGTGCGGCGGCGCCGTCGGCTCCGCCGCCCGCCCCGGCGGTGGACGAGTCCGCCTCCGACGGCGCCGGCTGGACGCTCTGCCTCCACGCCGTCGACACGGCCGTCACCACCGCCTCCATGGTGGTGCTGCTGCCGGCCGATCCCGGGGACGGCGCCCGCGCCTGGATGGCTCCGGGGAGCCCCTGCGTCTCGGTCTACGTGCCCGTGCCGCCGCCCGTGTCGCAGACGCAGGCGCGGCCGCAGGCGCAGGCGCTGCCCGTCCCCGACGTGGTGGCCGACGCCCGGATGTGGACGCGTTTCGCGCACGTCCGTGACGCCGTCGGTCGTGACGGCGACCGCCTGGCCGTCGTCCGGGCCGAGCTGTCGCCGCTCGAGGACGCGTTCTGGGACGAGGCCGATCACCTCGGCGCCGATCCGACGCGGTGGGAGACCTTCGGCTCGCGGGCCACGGGTGCGGTCACCGCCGCGCTCGACCGGTTGGCCGCGTCGGGCATCGGAGCGTCCGAACCCGACCGTTAGGATCGGTGTCCATGACCGATCTCTCCGCGTCCGGACCACCGATCGCGCTGGACGAGCCTGTCGACATCGAGAAGATCCTGGTCGTCACCGCCCACCCCGACGACGTCGACTTCGGCGTGGCCGGCTCGGTGGCGACATGGGTGAAGTCGGGCATCGAGGTGGCCTACTGCATCGTCACCGACGGCGACGCCGGCGGGTCCGACCGCACGATCTCACGCGCCGAGATGGCCGCCATCCGCCGCGACGAACAGAGGGCGGCGGCGGCCGAAGTCGGCGTCACCGATGTCACGTTCCTCGGTTACCCAGACGGACGGCTCGTGCCGAGCATCGAGCTGCGCCGGGACATCTCGCGCCAGGTCCGGCTGAAGCGGCCGCAACGTCTCGTCTGCCAGTCACCCGATCGTCTCTGGGACCGGCTCGGGGCCAGCCATCCCGACCATCTGGCGGCGGGTGAGGCCGCCGTCTGTGCCGCCTACCCCGACGCCCGCAATCCGTTCGCCCACCCCGAGCTCCTCGAGGAGGGCCTCGAGCCCCACTCGGTGGCCGAGATCTTCCTGATGGCGGCGCCCGGGACCAACCGCATCGTGGACGTCACCGACACCTTCGACCGCAAGATCGCCGCCCTGCACTGCCATCGCAGCCAAGTCGGCGAGGGCGAGTGGCTCGACGCCCGCATCCGCGAGTGGCTGACGGCAGGGGCGCGCGCCGCCGGCCTGCCCGAGGGTCGCCTCGTCGAATCGTTCCGGGTCGTTCTCTCCCCGTAGCGCGGGATCTCCCGATGCCCGTGCCCCAGCCGGCCGACGCGGCGCGTCGGTGGATCGTCGTCCAACACACCGCCACCGAAGGCCCCGGCCTTCTCGCCGGGGTCCTGGCCGAGGCCGGAGTGCCGAGCCGGGTCGTCCGCCTCGACCGGGGCGAGGCCTTGCCGGCTCCGTCCGACGTGGCCGGCGTCATTGTCATGGGCGGCCCCATGGGCGTGCACGACACCGCCGAGCACCCCTGGCTCGGGGCCGAGACACGATGGTTGACCGGGGCCGTGGACGCCGGCCTTCCCGTTCTCGGCGTCTGCCTGGGAGCCCAACTGGTGGCCGCCGCCCTCGGCGCGGCCGTCACCACGGGGGCATCCCCCGAGATCGGCATCGGTTGCGTCACTCTCGACCCCGAGGGCCGGGCCGACCCGCTTCTCGGCCCCGAGGGCGACCGGCTCCCCGTGGTCCACTGGCACGGCGACACCTTCGCCATCCCCGACGGTGCCGTCCGGCTGGCCTCGAGCGATCGCTACCAGAACCAGGCCTTCCGCTACGGCGACCGCGTCTACGGCCTGCAGTTCCACCTGGAGGTGGACGACGAGGTGGCGGCGGACTGGGCCCCGGATCTGCCCGCCGGTATCTCCCTCGACGGACCCGAGCGGCGAGCGGTGGAAGAGACCGGCCGCCGCGTCTTCGGCCGCTTCATCGATCTCGCCTCGGCCGCCGACGGCGATTGACCACACGACCACGGGGTTCGTGACGCTTCCCTGATTTCCGGATTCCCGTTTCCGGGGTCCGTGGCCGGGGTTCTAGGCTGACGGCGCGACCCTGCCGCCAAGGCCCAGGGTGTGGGTTCGGACGGACGCGCCGGACGGGCTCGACAACCACCGGGGGGGAGAGAGGTCCGCAAAATGCAGAATATGGAAGACGCGACGATGCTGTGCGAGCTCCTCCCGACGGCCGAGCGTCTGGTCGACCGTCACCTCGGTATGGCCAAGGAGTGGTTTCCCCACGAACTCGTCGAGTGGCGACCGCCCCCGTCGCCGTCGGTGGCCACCGATCCCCTGCCCCCGGGCGTGGCCAGCGCGCTCTTCGTCAACGTGCTGACCGAGGACAATCTGCCGTACTACTTCGCCTCCATCGACGGCCTCTTCGGCCGCGACGGCGCCTGGGGCTACTGGACCCGGCGGTGGACGGCGGAAGAGGGCCGGCATTCGATCGTCCTGCGCGACTACCTGACCATGAGCGGACACCTCGACCCGACCACGTTGGAGCGGGCCCGGATGGCTCAGGTCACCGGAGGCGTCTCCCCCCAGCCGACGAGCATCGCTGACGCCTTCGCCTATCTCGCGCTCCAGGAGCTGGCCACCCGCATCGCCCACCACAACACCGGGAAGGCGCTTCCCGACAGCGAGGGATACGGCGTCATGAAGAGGGTGGCGGCGGACGAGAACCTCCACTACCTCTTCTACCGGGACCTGGTCACCGCCGCACTGGAGATCGACCCGTCGGGCATGGTCGAGGCCATCAAGCGCCAAGTGATCGGGTTCGAGATGCCGGGCACCGGCATCACCGGTTTCGCCGAACATGCCAAGGCCATCGCCCGCGCCGGCATCTACGACTTGCGCGTCCACCACGATTCGATTCTCCGCCCGGTCGTCCTCGGTCACTGGGACATCGCCGGCCGCCAGGGACTCACGCCGTCGGCAGAGAAGGCCCGGACCCGACTGTTGCAGTTCATCAGCCGCCTGGGCCGCGCCTCCACCCGGGGTCGGGCGCAGTCGCGCTCCGAGATGGTCGAGGCGACGGCCCGGTAGGTCGGCGCCACAACCGCGAACGGCCCTGGCCGATCACACCGCCCCTCCGAGCCCTCCCCGGCCCTTCCTGTGGCGAGGGCCATGGCCCGTGACGCCGACGCACGGGCGGCGAGCGCCGAGGCTTCCGTCCCGGTCATCCCGTCGGTGCCGGCGGCGCGCAGAAGCGGCGGCACGTCGAGGTGGGAACCGACCTTGATCCGGGTGGGGGCGTCGTCGGGCCCCACGTCGGAGAAGAGGAAGAGCATGAGCATGAGCAGGGCCCGGCCGCGCGACGAGACGTTCACCCGCCACTGGCTGAAATCCCCGGCGTCGGCGTCGGCGTCGGCGGGAGGGAAGCTGCTGTCGATGTGCCAACCGGTGTCACCGGGGTCGGCCGGGTGGGGGAAGCGAACGACGAAATAGCCGAGGTCGGGGCGGGACAGCCATCGCCCCCGCCCCACGAGCCGGTCGAAGGCGTCGAAGAGCGGGGGGCTGTCGAAGGCGACCCGGAAGGGCCGGGCATCGGAGGGGATGATCCGGGCCACGGGACCGGTCCAGGAGGACGGGTCATCGGCGCTCTGGCCGAGGTCGCTCCAGATGATCTTCTGACCGGCGGCCACGACGTCAGGGGCGACCACCTCCCGGAGGTGGACGAACCCGTTCTCGATGAAGTGATCGACGTGCTCGTCGCTCATCGTCCCATCATGACAACCGAAGCCCAAAGCCACGCGCCGGGCGTACACCGGGAGCCTGGCCCGGCCGATCACCGGGACATGGACAGGATCCGAGCTCATGATGGGGAAGGCGGACTCTCGACCACCATCGGCCTGGTGGCCATGGCGGTGGGGATGGGCGTCTTGGCCGTCCTTCTCCTGATCGGCATGGGCACCTTCACCGGTGGGGCGGGCGCCCCGTCGGCCCAGTCGTCGATCTTCAGCCGGTCCACGACCGAAAGCCAGATCAAGCTCTGTGCCGAGGGACGCAACTCGAGCTACGGCGACCCGCCCACCCCGGCCCAGCAGGCCAAGTGCCTGAACGAGCTGGCGGGGCAGATCGCGCCCGGGGGGTAGTCGGCGGGCGGCAACTTCGGTGAAGCTGTGTCCCTGTGAAGGTCGATACCCAGCTGACCGGATTCGTGACGGCGGCCGACGACGCCCGTCGTCTCGAGGCGCACGGCCTCGACGGTGTCTTCACCTTCGAAGGTCCCCACGACGTGTTCACGCCGTTGATCGTGGCGGCCGGGGCGACGAACTCGATCCAGCTGATCACCAACGTGGCCATCGCCTTCCCCCGCAACCCCGTCCAACTGGCCCACCAGGCCTACGACCTGCAACTGCTGTCGAAGGGCCGGTTCACCCTGGGACTCGGGACGCAGGTGCGGGGACAGATCGAGAAGAGGTACGGCACCGACTTCGAGCGGCCCGTGGCCCGGATGCGCGAGAAGGTGGCGGCCCTGCGGGCCGTCCTCGCCTCGTGGGAGACGGGAGAGCGTCTCGATTTCCGAGGTGAGTTCTCGTCTCACACCTTGATGCCGCCGACGTTCAATCCCGGGCCCAACCCCTACGGGCCGCCTCCGATCGCCGTCGGCGGCCTCGGACCGCAGATGGTGCGCTTGGCGGCCGAGGTGGCCGACGGTCTTCTGGTCATGCCGTTCAACACGGCCGAGCACTTCCGCCGGCGGACCCTCCCGGCCATCGAGGAGGGACTGCGGCGCGGGCACCGGGAGCGCTCCGCTCTGGAGGTGACGGCCGAGGTGATCGTGTGCTGTGGCCGCAGCGAGGCCGAGATCGAGGCGGCCCGGGCCGGAGTCCGTTGGCTGCTGGCCTTCTACGCTTCCACGCCCGCCTACCGACCCGTGCTCGAGGTCGAGGGGTCCGAGGACGTGCAGCCCGCGTTGCACGCCCTCTCGAAGGCCGGTCGCTGGGCCGAGATGCCCGCCCTGATCGACGACACCTTGCTGGCGCGGTTGGCCGCGGTCGGTTCTCCGAAGGACGTGGCCGCCGTCATCGTCGACCGCTTCGGCGATGCCGTGGACCGGGTGGCCTTCTACACGCCCTATCCGGTGAGCGACGCCACCGTCGCCGAGGTCGTCGACGCCCTCAAGGGCTAGCGTCGTTGACGCCCTCGGCGGACGAGGGTTGTCGACGCCCTCACGGGTGAGTCGTCCCGACAGGAGGTGTGCGCCATGGGAGTGTCAGAGGACGCCGAGAAGCTCGTGCGGGAATTCTGTGACGCGTTCGGCAAGCACGACGCCGCATCTCTGCGGCCCTTCTTCACCGACGACGTCGTCTATCACAACATCCCCATGGACCCCGCCGTCGGGATCGACGCCACCATCGCCTTCATCGAGGGCTTCTTCGGCATGTGCGAGGGCATGGTGATCGAAACAACCCACCTGGCGGTGCGCGACAACGTGGTGCTGACCGAGAGGATCGACACCTTCACCATGGGGCAGATCACGGCCCCCTTGCCGGTCATGGGCACCTTCGAGATCCGTGACGGGAAGATCTGCGCCTGGCGGGACTATTTCGACATGGCCCAGATCACGGCCATGCTGTCCGGAGCCTCGTGACGGACGACCACGCGGCCCCGCCGCCGCGTGACCCGCTCTAGATCCAGCGGAGGTCGTCGTCGGCGTTGTCGGTGATCCGGGCGCAGGTGGGACAGAACCAGCGGGTCTCGAGGGCGGTGCCGCACGACCGGTGGTGGGGCCCACCGGTCTCGCCCCCTGACTCTCGGGATCCCCATCGGGCGAGGAGCCGGAGTGCTCCGGCCAGCTCGCGGCCGGCCTCGGTGATCCGGTACTCGAGCCGGGGCGGGCGGTCGGAGTAGGGGACGGCCAGGACCAGGCCCTCACGCTCGAGGCGCCGGAGCCGGGCCGTGAGCACGTTGGGAGCGAGCCCGGGGATGTCCCCCTGGAGCTCGGAGAAGCGGCGGGGCGCCTCGAGGAGGGCGTCGACCACCAGCAGGGTCCAGCGGTCGCCGACCCTGGCCATCGCCGCGTCCAAACCTGAGGTCACCGGCTCATCCTCGCTCACCGTCGTCTGTCCGCGCACCCGGGGCCTCCCGATGTGATAGTCAATTGTAACTTGCAAGTGACTAGTGAATAGGCCAAAGTGGAAATGCCAGGGTGGCCGGGCCGGAGTCAGCCGGAAGATCTCGGGAGGTCGAGTCATGGGAAAGGTGCTGGAGGAGCTGTCCGCGGCGGTGCGCACTGCCGTCGAGACGGTGGGCCCGTCGGTCGTGGGCGTGGGGGCGGGAGGAAGCGGTGCCGTGGTGAGCGCCGGGGTGGTGGTGACGAACGCCCACAACCTGCGGGGCGAAGAGACGGTGGTGACCTTCGCCGACGGCCGGCGGGAGACGGGCCGGGCGACGGGCGTCGACATCGACGGCGACCTCGCCGTGGTGGCGGTGGAGACAGCCGGGGCGCCGGCGCTCGAGTGGGGCGCGGCGCCGGCCGGAGTGGGCGACGCCGTTCTCGGTTTCGCCAATCCGGGCGGCCGGGGGCTGCGGGCCAGCGTCGGGTTCGTCTCGGCCGTCGACGTCGCCTTCCGCGGCCCCGGTGGTCGGAAGGTGGGCGGTGCCCTCGAGCACACCGCCCCTCTGGCCCGGGGATCGTCGGGCGGACCGCTGGTCGACAGCGCCGGGAAGCTCGTGGGGATCGACACCCACCGGGTGGGCGACGGCTTCTACCTGGCCGTCCCGGCCGACGAGGATCTGCAGCGGAGGGTGGAGGCCCTCGGCCGGGGTGAGGTGCCCCGCCGACCGCGGCTCGGGATCGCTGTGGCGCCCCGGCAGGTGGCCCAGCGGCTCCGACGTTCCGTGGGCCTGCCCGACCGTGACGGGATCCTGGTGCGAGCGGTGGAGGAGGGCGGACCGGCCGCCGCCGCCGGTATCCGGCAGGGTGACCTGGTGGTGGCCGTGGCCGGGACCCCGGTCGGATCGGTGGACGAGTTGGCGAGCGCCCTCGAGGCGGCGCGATCGGGGGCGCCCGTCGAGCTGGCCGTGGTGCGAGGGGTCGAGGAGTTGACGGTGACGGTCACCATCGCCCCACCGGGCGGCGGGCCCGAGGCCGGCTGACCGAGGCCTGCGGCCCCCGGTCCCTTCGGGGTCCGCGATGAGCGGGCCGCTGGGTATGGTCGCCGTGTTCGTGGCAACCTCGCGGACCGCGGCGAGCCCGAGAGCGGAGGACCCCGATGATCAAGCTCACCTGTCTGCTTCGACGCAAGGACGGGATGTCACCCGAGGATTTCCACGCCTACTGGCGCGACAACCACGGGCCTCTGGTGGCGTCCACCCGCAGTGGCAGCCACGTGATCCGGTATGAGCAACACCACCGGCCACTGTCGGAGTACGGGGAGGTGGACGACGATTCCTACGACGGCGTCACCGAGCAGTGGTTCGCCTCCATGGACGAGTACAACGCCCACGTCGCCGAGAAGGACTTCGCCGACGTCTGGGCCGACCTGCCCAAGTTCCTGGACGTCTCGCGCCTGGCCTTCGTGCTGACCGAGGAGCCCGTGGTGATCATGGCGGGCCCCGAGCGCTGAACCGGGTCAGGCGGTGGTGCCCGCCACCACCGGCCGGTCGAGGGCGACGCCGCCCATGGAACCCCAGAACTCGGCGTCGCCGAAGGTGAAGACCCCGCCGTCGGCGGCCACCAGCCAGTAGCCACCGCTGCCCGGCCCCGGGATGAGTGCCACCACGGGGCTGGCCAGGGCGATGCCTCCGGTGGAGCCGAAGTACTGGGCGTTGCCGAAGGCGAAGACGCCGCCGTCGGCTGCCACCAGCCAGTAGCCGCCGCCCTGGGGCATGGCGGCGATGCCGACGACGGGACGGGCCAGAGCGGTGCCACCGAGCGATCCCCAGAACCGGGCATCGCCGAAGGCGAAGACGCCGCCGTCCGAGGCCACCAGCCAGTACCCTCCACCGTCG
>DATNJD010000147.1:0-2084 GCA_035604075.1 Acidimicrobiales bacterium | reverse complement strand
CCTACGACGATGACTGAGCGCTACCACTTCGCCTACGGCGAGGCCACCGTCTACGCCTCGGTGGTCGACCTCGTTCGCCGCTACCGCCTCGACGAGGGAACCGTCGTGGCCGACATCGGCTGCGGATTCGGCGCCATCGCCGAGCCTGTCAGGGACCTGGGCCTCACCTACATCGGCTTCGACGTCGACCCGGAGGGCCTGAAGGACCTCGAGGAGCGCGGCTTCGAAAGCGAAGTCGTGGACCTCGGATCCCCGGCCGAGGCGGTGACCACGATCGAGAAGCGCTTGTCGGGTCGGCGGCTCTCTGCCATCTGCATGATCGACTCCCTCGAGCACATCACCAACGGCCCCGACGTGCTCAGGTATCTGCGGGTCCTGGCCACCTCGCACCAGGGCGCATCGCTCGTGCTGGCCGTCCCGAACGTGACCCACCTCGACCTGGCGGCCAAGCTCCTCCTCGGTCGGTGGGACATGACACCCACCGGGCTGCTCGACGACACTCACGTGTCGTTCTTCTCACCCGGCCGCCTCGGGTCGATGACCCGGCAGGCGGGTTGGGCGCAGCTTGGAGCAGCCGACTTCGAGCTCCCCGAGAGCGACCAGCACTTCCCGGCCGGGGCCCCCGTCCTGCAGCGGCGTACGCCCCTGCACGAGCTGTTGTTCAACGTCCGCTCCCAGGCCGACGAGGGGGCGATCGTGAACGAGTTCGTGCGGGCCTACGCGCCCGTCGCCCTGCCGGCCGAATCCGGGACCAGCGAGGGCGGTCAGGCGGCACCGTTCCTGAGCGTGCTGATGCGCACCCAGTGCACCCGGCCCGAAACCCTGCAGGAGGCCCTGCTGTCTCTGGCCGCCCAGACGTCGCAGGACTTCGAGGTGCTTCTCCTGGCGCACGACGTCGCCCGGGAGGAGCTGTTCGATCTGCAGCACCACGCCGATGTCTTCGGGGAGGAGTTCGCCGGCCGCGTCCGGGTTATCCCCGTCGATGGTGGCGGCCGGTCCCGGCCGCTCAACGTGGGGATCGAGGCCGCTCGTGGGAGATACGTGGCCATACTCGACGACGACGACGTGGTGTTCGGCAACTGGCTCGAGACGTTCCGGCAGCTGGTCGCCAAGTACCCCGGACACGTCCTGCGGTGCTCGGCCGTCGAGCAGGACGTGGAGCTGACGACGTGGCCCGGACCACGGGACGGCTACGCCATTGCCGGGCGGCCCCGGTGCCGATGGCCCGAGCCCTTCGACGTGGTGGACCACCTTTTCGAGAACCACTCGCCGCCGTGCGGGTACGCGCTCCCCCGGAGCATGTTCGCCGAGCAGGGTCTGCGGTTCGACGAGACCCTTCCCGTCCTCGAGGACTGGGACGTGCTCATGCAGGCCGTGTCGTGGTGCGGCATCGTCGACGGGGCGGCCGTGACGGCGTTGTGGCGGCGGTGGCGGATCGGTGATTCCTCCACGTCGGTCCACACCGAGCACGAGTGGCTGCGGGCCCGGAGCGCGGTGATCGGGAAGCTCGACGCCCGACCGCTCCTCCTCCCCCCGCGCACGGTCACCTCCCTCCAGGGGCTCCACAACCGGGTGTTCGCCCTCCAGGCCGAATGCGACCAATTGCGCGGCGCCGTCGAAGGGGAGCGCCGGCACAATGCCGAGCTGCAGTCGGCGGCCGACCGCGCCCGGGAGCAATTGGTCGAGATCCGCACCTCCACGAGCTGGAAGGTGGCCAAGCCCGTGCGCGTCCTCGGCAACCTCGCCCGTCGGATGCTCCGGCCCGGACCGTGACCGCCACCACCGAGATCAGAGCGGCACCGGTCGCCGGACGACGGGTCCGCCGCTCGCACCGGCTGTCGGAGGTCTTCGACCCGTCGAGGAACAGCCTCGCCTTCCTCCGGCTCCTCTTCGCCGCCATGGTGCTGCTCGACCACGCGTTCCCCATCGGCGGCTTCCACGGTGGTCTGGACCCCATGTGGGGCTGGACGAAGAACCAGGAGAGCTTCGGCGGCCTGGCCGTGGCCGGCTTCTTCATCATCAGCGGCTTCCTGGTGACGCGCAGCTTCGCCACGTCGTCGACCACCGTCCGCTACATCTGGAAA
>DATNJD010000146.1:0-5293 GCA_035604075.1 Acidimicrobiales bacterium | reverse complement strand
GCGGCGGACCGCCTGGCCGTGGTCGAGGCCGCCGTCGAGGGGGTGCCGGGACTCGAGGTCTCCCGCATGGAGATCGACCGGGGAGGCCCCAGCTACACCATCGACACCGTCCGTGCCCTCACCGAGCTTCATCCCGACATCTGCTTCCACCTGGTGGTGGGCGCCGATGTGGCCTCCGAGCTGGACAGCTGGCACGACGCCGACATCCTGGCCACGCTCATCAGGCTGGTCATCGTGGATCGCGGCGGCGTGGCCCCCACACCCGACCCGGCCGGTTGGCGGGTCGACCGCCTCCGGATCCCGGCCATCGAGGTCTCCAGCAGCGAGCTCCGTGACCGCCTGGCCACGGGGCGCACTGTTGAATACCTCATTCCGGACCGCGCTATCCGTTGCATCTCCCGCCGAGGTCTGTACGCTGGCAGTAGATGAGCAACCCGGCCGTCGAGACCACGGGGATGCACCCGTTGGCTACGAGGCGTGAACTCCGCCGGCAGCGGCAGGAGCGACGACTGTTGGCTGCGCTCGCCGCCGTCGTCCTCATCGCCCTCTTGGCCGCCGCCGCCGTCATCGTCGGCAGCGAGCAGCACCGGTCACCGGTCTCCGGTTCACCGGGCGCGGTCGTCGTCCACATCGCCGCCCGCGCCGCATGACGGTCCCGGTGGGGCCGGCCGACACCGAGACAGCGCGGGACGTGCCGAGCGAGGCTCTCGATGCCGCCCGGGCGGCGGACGAGAAGATGGGTGAGAACACCGTCGTGCTGTCGATGGGTCATCTCCTCGGGGTGACCGACGCCTTCGTCATCACCCACGGCCGCAACACCCGACAGGTGCGCACCCTGGTCGACGAGATCGAACGCCGGGTCAAGGAGGTGTCGGGCCGCTCACCCCGGGCGGTCGAGGGTTTGCGGGATCTCCACTGGGTACTCATGGACTACGGAGACTTTCTCGTCCACGTGTTCCACGAAGAGACCCGGCCCTACTACGACCTCGAACATCTCTGGGGTGACGCGCCGCGCGTCGACTGGTCCGATTCGCCCCCACGTGCATCCGAGGCCTGATCGTCTCGACCCATCCCGGAAAAGGTGACACCGGACGATCGACCTGGTCGTCGTAGTGGGTGTGCAGCCAGAGCCTTCTCCGATCACCGTCGCCGACGCCGACGTCTTCACCGCCTTCTACCACGGTGAGTACAGCCCGGCCGTCCGATTGGCCCGGGCCCTCGGTGTCTCGACGCCGGCATCGGAGGATCTCGTCCAGGATGCGTTCCTCCGAGTGCACGAGCGATTCTCGGAATTGGTCAATCCCGGCGGCTACCTCCGCACGGTCGTCGTCAATCTCTGCCGGGACTGGCACCGCCGCCAGGGGCGCGAGCGTCGACACCTCTCGGCCGTCGAACCGAGTACGCCTGTCTCGCTCGGCGCCCGCGAACTGCTCGATGTCCTGCAACGGCTGCCCTATCGATGGCGCGCCGTCCTCGTCCTGCGCTACTGGGCGGACTGGAGCGAGCGGGAGATCGCCACGGCACTCGGGTGCCGGCCGGGCACGGTGAAGACCTTGGCCGCCCGGGGTCTGGCCCGTCTGCGAAAGGAATTGTCGCCATGACCGATCTGGATCAGACCGCCCAGCGCCTCCGGGCTTCTCTGGACGAATTGGTGGCCGATGTGCCCACCGTTGCCCCGCCGCGGTCGGAGGGCGCGCACCGTCTCTCTCCGTCCCCGGTGTCGGCCGACCGGCGGTGGGGGTGGCGACGACCGGTCGCCCTCGTCTCGATCGCCGTGGCCGCCTCTGTCGTCGTCGCCGCCGTCGTCACCTTCGGACCACGGTCGACCTCGCCCTCGACAGCTGGTCCGAAGCATCCGGTCAAGCACATCGGAGCGGCCGACGCCCCACCGGGCTGGATCAACCTGCCCATGCTGCTGCCGTCTGCTCCCGCCGTGCTCGAAAACGCCACGGTTGCGAACGGACCTGTCCCCGTGCCGAGTACGGGCACCTATGCGCAGGTCTACGAAGGCGCCCAGACCACGGACCCCGTGCTGTTGTTGATCACCACGGTCGTGGCCCAACCCGGAGCCCTGGCCGACTACGCGACCAACACCCAGGCCGTGACCGTCCACGGCACCCCCGCGTACATGACGAACGGCAGCCATCACCAGCTCGTGTGGCAGACGGCTGACGGGGTCGTGGTGTCGCTCGAGTCCACCGGGATGACGTCATCCGACGTGCTGGCCGCCGGCCAACTGGTCGAACCCCATCCGGCCACCCAATTGGGGGTGGACGTGTCGGGCGTGCTTCCCGACGGACTGGTCTTCACCGGCGAAGGCTTCGCCAACGAGAACACGGGTCAGAACCAGGACACCGTCTTCTTCCACCAGGGCACCTGTCACGCCTACACCACGGTCTGGGCGGGCTCGGCGGCCGACTTCGCGCCGGTGGTCGTCGTGTCGGACGCCACCCGTCTCCTGAGCATCGGGGGGACCCCGGTCCTGTCCGTCCAGTTCGGAACGTCGACGTCGGCTCTGCTCTGGAGCGAGGGACCCGGTATCGACGTCCGCCTCCAGGGCAGCTTTTGCGACCTGCCGAGCATCGCCGCCGCCCTGAAGGTCGTCGATCCGGCCACGTGGCAGTCGGAATTGTCCTCGCTCGGCTCCAAAGCGACGTTCTATACGCCTCAGCCTCCAACGACGTCGGCCACACTTCCCGGGCCCGGCACCTTCGGACTGGCCCACTGAGCGCGAGACGTCGCCGGGTGCGAACCGTGAGGCTCGTCGGCTGCCGGCACGAACCGTGAGGCTCGTCGGCTACAAGGTCGGCACCGGTGCCAGGGTGGCGAACTGGGACGTCGAGGCGATCGGCACCTGCGCACCACTGGCCACGGGAACGTTCACCGTCGCGCCGTTGAGCTCGAAGGTCACCCCGTTCACGCCGGGCACGGCGCTGGCGCTGAACACGAACTGGGCCACCGCCTCGATCTGCGCCTGGCCCACCAGCTGTCCGAACGTCCCGCCCAGATTGACGGTGGCCAGTCCGGCCGTGCCGATCTCGGCGCCGAGCACGGTGGTCTGCGTGGGGACGGCACTCTGCAACCCCGCCGCCGCCTCCGCGTTGGTCGGTCCTTTCACCAGCATGTCGAGCACGGTGTCCAGAGAGTCCTGAGCGGCGGTCACCTCCCGGGCCACGGCCACCAGACGACCGGTCGGGCTCACCAGGAAGATCCGGATCGGCACCGACGCCGGCGAGGCGGCCGACGTCGTGGTCGTCGACGGTGGTGACGGCTGCAGGAGGCCGAACGGGATGCCCCGACGCGGCAGTGCGGTCGGGGACCGGTCGACGGGCACGCCACATCCGGCCAGGCCGAGCACGGTCACGCCGGTCGCGGCAACCAGCATCGCCTGCCGGAAGCGCCGTCGCCCTGTCACGACGCCACCTGGCCCGGGTCGCTCGAGGGGAGCTCCACCACGAAGCGGTTCACGTCGCCGGCCCCGTTCTCGACCCAGACGCGCCCCCCGTGGAGACGGACGTGCTCGGCCACCAAGGACAATCCGAGACCGGTGCCCTCCGTCGTCCCCCGCCGGCCCGAGGTCTGGCCCCGGTAGAAGCGTTCGAAGATGCGGTCGCGCTCGGTGAGCGCCACCGCCGGACCGTGGTCGACCACCACCATCCGGACCCCGCCCGGGGCGGGCTCGACCACGAAGCGGGCCACGCCTCCGGCGTAGAGCGTGGCGTTCTCGACCAGGTTGGCCACCACCCGCTCGATCCGCCGTTTGTCGACCCGGAGCCGCAGTCCGCTGATGGAGGCGTCGACGTCGACCGGGGCATCGCCGGCGCCGGCGGCGTGGGCCGCCTGGCGGACGAGCTCACCGACCTCCACCTCGTCGAGCAGCAGCTCGGCCGATCCGGTATCGACCCGGCTGATCTCGAGCAGTTCCTCCACCATCCGTTGGAAGCGCCGCATCTCCCCGGTCAACAGGTCGACGGCACGGCGGCTGCGGACCGGCAGGTCGTCACGATGCGACTCGAGCACGCCGAGCGACGTCGTCAGGGTGGTCAGAGGTGACCGCAGTTCGTGGCTCACGTCCGAGGTGAAGCGCGCCTCGCGCTCGATCCGCTCGAGCAAGGCGTCGGCCATCCGGTTGAACGACGCCGCCAGAGCCGACAGGTCGGGATCGTCGGCCGCCACCAGCCGGACGCGCAGCCGACCTCCGGCGATCGTCTCGGCCGCCTTCGACACCTCTTCCAACGGTCGCAGGGCCCGGCCACTGGCCCACCGGCCGATAACGGCGCCGGCCGCCGTGGTCACGAGGGCCGCCCCGGCCAGGGCCAGGGCCAGGATCCGCAGCGTCCGGGCCAGCTCGTCGAGCGAGAAGACCTCGAAGTAGGCGGAGTCGACACTCGGGACGGGCAGGCCCACCACCATCTCGGGCGACCCGTTCAGCACGAAGTGTTGGCTGGCGGGCACGCCCGAGAGCACGAGGGACCGCAGCCGCACCGGGATGGCGTTCTTCCCGACGGAGATGGAGGTGGCGTACCACTGGCCGCGCTGTTCGAGCACCGACAGCGATCCGGGCAACGTGTCGAGCGAGTCGAGAAGCTGAAAGATGTTCTGCGTGGGCGACCGCAGCGACGAGCGGGCCAAGGACGCGTTGACGTAGGCCTGACGCAGGATCGCCGTCTCGCGTTCGTGGAGGATGAACTGCCGGGCTGTGAAATAGGTGAGCCCGGCCATGGTGGCCGAGAGGGCCAGTGCCCCCATCCCGAAAGTCACCGTCACCCGGGCCCGCAGCCCCAGGCGCGACCACGGTCTGCGGCCTCCGGCGTCACCTTGTTCCGCCCGACGCCGCCAGCCGTCGGATACCACGCGCAGGCGAAGACCGCGCACGGCTCTCCTCAGGCCGTCAACTTGTAGCCCATTCCCCGCACCGTGAGGATGTGACGGGGATTGGCGGGGTCCGGCTCGATCTTCGTCCGCAGCCTCCGGATATGCACGTCGACCAGACGACCGTCGCCGAAGTAGTCATAGCCCCAGACGCGGTCGAGCAGCTGCTCGCGGCTCAGAACCTTGCCCGGGTTGGCGGCCAGCTCGCACAACAGGCGGAACTCGGTCCGGGTGCAGTGCACCTCGTCCCCGGCCCGCTGCACCGTTCCCTCGTCCGGTCTCACCTCCACATCACCGAAGGTGAGGACGCTCGGTTCGTCGACCGACCGCGCCCGTCGCAACAACGCCCGGATCCGGGCGGCCAGCTCCTTGGCCACGAAGGGCTTGGTCACGTAGTCGTCGGCACCCGCTTCGAGACCGG
>DATNJD010000145.1:0-3878 GCA_035604075.1 Acidimicrobiales bacterium | reverse complement strand
GGGGTCGGCGAAGGTTTCCGTCCCCGACTCGTACTCGTCGCGCTCGTCCACATCGCCTCCTGACCGGCCACGAGGGCCCGGCTGGGTCAGATCTCGAGCAGCTCCTGCTCCTTGTGGGAAAGGAGCTTGTCCACGGCCGCCACCATTTCGTGCGTGAGCTTCTCCAGATCTCGCTCGACCCGCTCGAGGTCATCAGACGAGAGGTCGCCGTCGCGCTCGAGGGCCTCGAGCTCGTGACGCGCCGCCCGCCGAAGATTCCGTATGGCCACGCGCCCCTCTTCCGCCTTGTGCCGCACCACCTTGACCAGGTCCTTGCGGCGCTCCTCGGTGAGCGGCGGGAAGGCCAGCCGGATGACGGCTCCGTCGTTCGACGGGGTGATACCCAGGTCGGAGGCCTGGATGGCCTTTTCGATGGACGCCAAGGTCGACTTGTCGTAGGGGGAGATCACGAGCATGCGGGCCTCGGGGACGCTCAGGCCGGCCACCTGGCGGAGCTCCACCTCGGCACCGTAGATGTCCACCCGCAGGTGCTCGACCAGGCCCGACGTGGCTCGTCCGGTCCGGACACCGCTGAACTCGGCCTGGGTGTGGCTCACCGCCTTCTCCATGCGATCACGGGCGTCGGCCACGACCACCTGGGACAGATCGTCGTCCATCACTGGATCAGCGTACCGATCTCGTCGCCGGCGAGCGCACGACGGAGGTTCCCGGGTCCCATCAGGTCGAATACGAGGACCGGGAGGCCGTTGTCCTTGCAGAAGGTGATGGCCGTGAGGTCCATCACCCGGAGGTCCTGGTTGACCACGTCCATGAACTCGATCTTGTCGTAGCGCCGGGCGGTGGGATCGAGCTTGGGGTCGGCGTTGTAGACCCCGTCGACCCCCGAATGGGTGCCCTTCAGGAGCATCACCGCCTCGATCTCAGCCGCCCGCAGAGCAGCCGAGGTGTCCGTGGTGAAGTACGGGTTGCCCATGCCGGCGGCGAAGATGACCACCCGGCCCTTCTCCAGGTGCCGGATCGCCCGACGCCGGATGTAGGGCTCGGCCACTTCGGCCATGTGGACGGCGGTGAGCACGCGGGTGGGTGGCCCCAGCCGCTCGATGGCGTCCTGCAGGGCGAGGGCGTTGATGACGGTGGCCAGCATGCCCATGGTGTCCGAGGTGGTCCGGTCCATTCCCTGACCCGTCCCCGTCGTCCCCCGCCAGATGTTGCCCCCACCCACCACGATGGCCAGTTCGAGGTCGAGCTCTTCGCGCGCCCTGGCGATCTCGCCGGCGAGCCGCTCCACCACGGCCGCGTCGATGGTCTCGTCGGAGGCGGAGGAGGCGAGGGCCTCACCGGACATCTTGAGGACGACCCGGCGGCGGATCTTCGTACTGCCCGCCACCGGTCCGCCTGGATCTGCCACCGTGCGCCTGGAGCCCTAACCGCCGACGATGACCTGGGCGAAGCGCAGGATCTCGGCGCTCCCGATCAGGTCGGCGATGGAGCGCTTCTCGTCCTTGGCGTACGGCTGTTCGAGCAGGCACCTCTCCTTGAACCAGCCGTTCATCCGGCCCTCGACCACCTTCGGAAGTGCCGCCTCGGGCTTGCCCTCGTTGCGGGAGATCGCCTCCACCGTGGCCCGCTCGGCTGCCACCTCGTCGGCCGGGACATCTTCCCGACGCAGATAGACGGGACGGGCGAAGGCGATATGGACGGCGACGTCGTGGGCGAGTTCTTCCGTGCCGCCGGACATCTCCACCAGCACGGCGTTCACTCCCCGGCCCGACTGGACATGGAGATACGTGCCGAGCGTGCTGTCGTCGGCCAGGTCGAAACGGACCACGCGTCCGAGAGAGATGTTCTCCTTCAACGTGGTCTTCAGCTCGTCGATGTCGCCGGCGCGGTCCTCAGCGGCCGCCTCACCTTTCTCGGCGACGGCGTGGGCCAGTTCCTTGGTCAGCGATACGAAGGCTTCCGACATGGCCACGAAGTCGGTCTCACAGCGCAGCTCGACGATGGAGGCGTTGCGCCCGGCCTCGCCGATGGCGACCGCACCCTGGGTCGCCTCGCGGTCCGACCTCTTGGCCGCACCGGCCAGTCCTTGTTCACGCAGCCACTGCTTGGCTCGCTCCATGTCGCCGTCGTTCTCTTCGAGGGCGCGTTTGCAGTCGAGCATGCCGGCACCGGTGGCCCGGCGCAGAGCCTGGACGTCCTTGGCGGAGACGGTGACCATGGCGCTCACTCCCCCTCGGCCGGCGCCGCGGCACCGTCTGTCGGTGTCGCGGCCGGTGTGGTCGGCGGTGACGATTCCGGGGCTGCGGCGGGAGCGGCGTCGGCCACCGCCTCCGGCGCCGCCGTCTCGGCCGTTGCCGGAGCAGGCGCCGAGGCCTCGGGAGCCGGGGCTGCCGAGGCCGGGGCGGGGGCCTCGTGTGCAGCCGTGGCCGCGGCCGGGCCGGGCGCTTCGGGTGCAGCCGTGGCGGCGGCTGGGGCCGGGGCGGCCGGGCTCGGGGTGGTCCCCGGCGCCGTGGCGTCCTCGGCCTGGGGTCCGGCGTCGGCCGGAACCTCGAGGGTTCCCGTCGTGCCCGCTCCCGGCCGTCTGACTCCTCGGCCGGCGGGGGCGGCCGGCGGGGCGGGGGGTGCCACCTTGCGCTGGTTCTCGGCCACCCAACGACCTTCGATGACGGCCTCGGCCAGCACCCGGCACATGAGCGCCCCGGAGCGGATGGCGTCGTCGTTCCCGGGGATGACGTAGGTGATGACGTCAGGGTCGCAGTTGGTGTCGACGACGGCGACGATCGGCATGGTGAGCTTGTTGGCCTCGGTGACGGCGATGTGCTCCTTCTTCGTGTCGATGACGAAGATGGTGTCGGGGAGGCGGTCGAGGTCACGGATGCCACCCAGGTTGCGCCGAAGCTTCTCCAGCTCGCGCCGGTGCTTCAGGGCCTCCTTCTTGGGCATGGCCTCGAAGTCGCCCGCCCGCTCCATCGCCTCGTACTCGCGGAGCTTGCCCGTCCGCGACGAGATGGTGCTGAAGTTGGTGAGCATCCCCCCCAGCCAACGCTCGTTGACGAAGGGCATGCCGCAGGCGCGGGCGTAGGTGGCGATGGGGCCCTGGGTCTGCTTCTTCGTGCCCACGAAGAGCACGATCCCACCCTTGGCCACCAGGTCCCGGACGAAGCCGTAGGCCTCTTCCAGCCCGGCCAGCGTCTTGTTCAGATCGATGATGTAGATCCCGTTGCGCTCGCCCAGAATGAAACGGCGCATCTTCGGGTTCCACCGGCGCGTCTGGTGACCGAAATGCATTCCGGCCTCCAGCAACTGCCGTGTCGTGACAACAGCCACGGCTTCTCCTTCCATCGGTTGTCCTTCCCCGGCGCTGCGCCCCCGCAAGGGGGGCGACCGTTGGGCGCGCCCGGGTGCTTGGTGTGTACGGAACGTCCCGCCGGATGGCGGGAATGCCTCATGCTACCCGACCCGTGTCGCCACCTCGGCGGGCCGGGCCGGCCACCGCGATCGACGGGCCGCCCCGGGGGCGGGCCCCGTCAGCCTGTTCGGCTGGCCACGCTCTGGGGGGCCGGTTGGGTCGGTTGGGTGCTGCGGCGCCCGGCGCCGGACCGGCCCCGGGCCGGGGGATCCGTCCCGTCGGGGGTGGTCCGGTCACTCAACCGGGCCCGGAGTTGGAGGACGGCCTTCGTGTGGATCTGGCAGACCCGGCTCTCGGTCACGCCGAGGATCTCTCCGATCTCGGCCAGGGTCAGGCC
The DNA here is from genome assembly GCA_035604075.1 of Acidimicrobiales bacterium. Classification (GTDB taxonomy): domain Bacteria; phylum Actinomycetota; class Acidimicrobiia; order Acidimicrobiales; family UBA8190; genus Palsa-661. The sequence goes on along the minus strand of DATNJD010000145.1, from coordinate 132 downwards.
TTCGTAGTAGTACAGCGACAGGACCGTGCGCTCCCGGTCGCCGAGCTGCATGATGGCCTGGGAGAGGATCTCCTTCGACTCCTTGTCCTCGAACAGCGCCACCGGGCCCGCCGCCGCGTCCGGGATGGTGTC
>DATNJD010000144.1:0-2266 GCA_035604075.1 Acidimicrobiales bacterium | reverse complement strand
GCCGATGGCCCAGCTCATCACCACCGAGATGGGGTCGCCGGTGGCGTGGGGGACCATGGCCCAGGTCTTCGCGCCCACCATGATCTTCGACTACTACGTCGGGTTGGCCGCCACGTACCAGTTCGACGAGGTCCGCCAGGGCCTCATGGGCGAGGTGCTCGTGGCCAAGGAGCCCGTCGGCGTGGTGGGTGCCATCAGCCCATGGAACGTTCCGCTGTTCATCGCCGCCGCCAAACTCGGTCCATCGCTCGTCGCCGGCTGCACCGTCGTCTTCAAGCCGGCCCCCGAGACACCCCTCGACGCCTTGCGGTTGGCCGAGATGTTCGAAGAAGCCGGTTTGCCGAAGGGCGTCCTGAGCGTCGTCCCCGCCGGCCGTGAGGTCGGCGAACACCTCGTGAGCCACCCCGGGGTGGACAAGATCTCGTTCACCGGATCCACGGTGGCGGGCAAGAAGATCGGCGCCATCTGCGGTTCCCAGCTCAAGCGTTTCAGCCTGGAGCTCGGCGGGAAGTCCGCGGCCATCCTGCTGGACGACGTGAATCTGGCCGAAGCGCTGCCCATGTTGCTGCCCAACGCCATCATGAACAACGGTGAGGCCTGCATCGCCCAGACGCGGATCCTCGCTCCCCGTGACCGCTACCAGGAGGTGGTGGACGCCGTGGTGGAGAAAGTGGCGGCCATGAAGGTCGGAGATCCTCTCGACCCGACCGTCGAGGTCGGCCCGCTCGTGGCCGAGCGCCAGCGCGACCGGGTCGAGGGCTACTTCAAGATCGGCCAGGACGAAGGGGCCAAGATCGCCCTCGGCGGCGGCCGTCCCTCGAACATGGACAAGGGCTGGTTCGTCGACCCGACCGTCTTCGTGAACGTGGACAATTCGATGCGGATCGCCCAGGAAGAGATCTTCGGCCCCGTGCTGGCCGTCATCCCCTACGACGGTGGCGACGACAATGCCGTTTCCATCGCCAACGACTCCCACTACGGCCTGTGCGGGTCGGTGTGGACGGGTGACTCGGAGCGGGGTCTCAAGGTGGCCCGCGGTGTCCGCACCGGCACTTACATGTTGAACTCCCCGGTACCCGTCGACTTCTCCACTCCTTTCGGAGGCTTCAAGGAGTCGGGCATGGGCCGGGAGTTCGGTCCCGACGGTCTCGAGCTGTTCCTCGAGAAGAAGTCGATCAATCTTCCGGCAGGCTTCTCGCCCCAGGTCTGAGTCCCACCCGGGCGTTCGACCGGTCTCTGCTGCGATTCGGCCACCGGCCTCGGGCCTCGCCCGCCGGTGGCCGAATCGCGTCCGGGGTCGGCTCAGCCAACGGATCCCGGCGGCCCGGGCAGCGTCGGGTTGGGGGCGTTCGTGTCGGAGCTCCCCCCGGCGCTGACGGCGCCACACTGGGCTTGCAGGGCGTGCACGAGGTCGGCTTCCGGGAGCCGTGAGTTCTCCGCCAAGGTGGCCATGAACGCCTGCCACTGCGATGCCTGGCCGGCGGCGATGGAGGCGAGTGGGGAGGCGATCTCCAGTTGCTCCTGGGCCTGCAGCCGCTCCTTCGCCGCCCGCTCGGGGTCGGTCTGCGTCAGCGACGAGCGGTAGAGCGCCAGCGACAGCTCCACGTGGTGACACGCCTGCTGCACCAGGCCGAGTGCGGCGCTGTTGGCGCATCCGGACAGGGTGACGGTTACCACGGCGACGGCGACGGCCGCCCCCGTCCCCCCGACACGCCGCCGGCGTGGTGGGTCCGCACGAGAGCTATCCCGAACGGACCCACGCGGTGTCATCCGTCGAGCCACCCGGGGGCCGCTTCGAGCAGGAACCGGCTGACGGCCAGACAGCGGTCGAAGACCTCGCACAGAAGCTCCTCGCCCCCCAGGATGCGGGCGAGCGAGACGGGATAGCGGGCCAGGATCGACAGGCGTCGGTCAGGGGCGTCGGTGGCCGAGGCGAAGGAATCGATGGCCGAGACCTCGAGGGGGAGGTCGATACCGCCCACGCCGGCCAGGTCGATGGCCAGGCGCAGAAGGTCGGGCCCATGGGGCAGGGGAGGGAGGCCCCAGGTGAAGGTGAGCGGAAAGTGGAACTCGTCGGGCGGTTCGACGTCCTCGGGAAGGTCGATCACGGCGTCTTCGAACGACAGCAGGGTGCGGGGATCGACCTCGAGGGCCAGATGAAGGTCGAGAGGTCCGCCGCAGCCCTCCTCGGGATGCAGATCGACCTCCCAGACCTGACGCAGGGAGTAGGTCTCGACGAAGTGCCGCTCGTCGTGCACGTGGAAGC
>DATNJD010000143.1:0-2936 GCA_035604075.1 Acidimicrobiales bacterium | reverse complement strand
GCCGCGTCGTGAGGCACGGGGACTGCGCCGCGTGGCGAGCATCGTCGTGAGTGTGCTCGTCGTTCTCGTCTTCGTGCTGTGGATCGCCGCCCGCGTGGCCGGACACCTCTGATACCTGAGACCGATACGCCGCCACCCGGAACCTCAGGACGTGAGGACGGCGATGGTGAGCAGGACGCTGTCGAAGATGAAGTGGGCAGCGATCGGACGGGTGAGACGGCGGTGCTTCTGGAAGGACCTGGTGACGAAGTAGCCGAAGGGAATGGTCAGGAGGAAGCCCACCCCGTAGTAGACGTGGTAGCTGGTGCGCAGGGTCAGGCTGAGCAACAGCGCCCGTTGCGGCGTCCAGCCGAATTGCTCGAGCCGGGTGATCAGGTAGCCGTTCACCATGACCTCCTCGACGACGGCCGTGGTGGCCGACAAGGTCAGGGCGTAGATCACGTAGTAAGCGGGCACATGGCCGACCATGGTCGAGTTGACGATCTTCTGGTGGTTCTTGATGAAGGCGGCGAAGGGGATGAGCAGGACGTACTCCGACAACCAGGAGGCGCCCGCCAGGCCCAGTGCCGGCCAGATGTCGGCCCGGAAGCGGGGCCGGCCCAGGCCGAGCGACGACGGCCGTTGGCCGGTGCGGGCCAGCAGAAGGAGAACGAGCGGGACCATGGAGGCGATGGCCATGTAGCTCAGGATGCCGAGGATGAGGTTGCTGACGGGATGGCCGGGCACCGTCCCGGTGAACGTCTGGACATCGTTCACACCCTGGATGTGGCGGACGAGCTCGACGACGGCCGCCATGATGCCGGGAAACAGAAACGCCACCATCACGAAGCGGGTCTCCCAGACGAGGTTCTGTCGGCTGGCTTCCTCGACGCGCACGGTGACGGGGGGGGGGCTCGTCTCGGGGACAGCCACCGGTATCCAGTACTGCCAGTTGACCGGGGGCGCGGGCCAGTCCGGGGGTGGCTGCCACGAGGGCGGTGGGGACCAACCGGCGGGAGGGACGGGCCAGCCGGGCGGGGCCACCCACACCCAGATGTGCTCGGTCATGGGCAAAGGATGCCCGACGGCACCGGCACCATGGCGTATCGGGCCCCATCAGCGCCGGGGATGACGACCGGCGGCCGGGTCGGCGTCAGTAGCCGGGGCCGTGATCGAGGATGCGCCGCGGCGCGTCGACCATCATCGCGTCGATCTGGTCGTCGGTGAAACCGCGGCTGCGCATCATGGGCAGGACGTCGCGGCTGATGTGCATGAAATTCCAGTTGGGCTGGGCCTGGGCGAGGAAGTCGTCGTCGAACCAGTCCATATGGCAACCGGCATCGTGGGAGAGGACGAGTTTGTCGGTCCATCCCCCTGCGCAGAGGCTGGCGATGGTGTCGATCCGCGTCTCGGTGGGGCAGTAGACATCGACCCCGAAGCGGTCCATGCCCAGGGTGGACCCGGCCCGCAACAACTCCTCGAGGTAGGCCAGGTCCGTCGAGTCCCCACTGTGACCGATGACGACGCGGCTCAGGTCGACGCCCTCTTCGGTGAAGACACGTTGCTGATCGAGCCCGCGTTTGCTGTGTGCGTGGGTGTGGGTGGAGATGGGGAGTCCGGTCTGGCGGTGGACACGGGCGACGGCCCGCAGGACACGTTCCACCCCGGGCGTGAGTCCCTGCTCGTCGGTGGCGCACTTGAGAATGCCCGGACGCACGCCGGACCCGGCAATACCATTTTCGATATCGTAGAGAAAGTACTCGTCGAGGACGTCGACACCGCTCGGTCGGAAATTGCCGGTGCGGTAGTCGAAGAAATGGGGAAGGTCGTTGTAGGTGTAGAGGCCGGTGGCCACCACGATGTGGAGGTCCACCTCGGCCGCCACCTTCTGGACGAGCTCGATGTCGCGGCCGAGGCCCACGACGGTCAGGTCGACGATCGTGCCGATCCCCGCCTCGTGCAGTTCCTGGAGACGCTCGACGGCCTGGGCCACGCGGGCGAGCGGATCCCAGCCCGTGGGCCAGTTCGACGCCACCTCGGGCGAGCGGACGAAGACATGTTCGTGCATCAAGGTGGATCCCAGCGCCCCGGCGTCGACCGGTCCGCGCACGGTGTTGATCTGGCCCATCGTTCCTCCCTCGTGTCCGACGGCGGCGACCTTACGGCGCCAGCAGACCCCGGAGCTCGGAGGCGAGAGACCGGGTGGCGTCGGCCAGCCGGGACGGGTCGGGCCCGGCGGCCAGGAGCGAGCGCGAGGCGGAGGGCAGGACCCGACCCGGACAGGAGGCGAAGCACCTGGCCACGTCGCCGGGCGTGGCCCCCTGGGCGCCCACGCCGGGCGCCAGGAAGAGCCCGTTCATGGTGGCCAGATCGAACTCCGTGGGCGGCCCGTGGGTGGGTCCGAAGACAGCGCCGACAGGACCGATGCGTCCCGGCGCCATCCGCTCGTTCTCGGCCGCGATGTCGATGACCAGTTGGTGCTCGACCGTCGTGGCGCCCGCGTGCCTCGCCCCTTGGATGGCCCGCCCCTCGGTGTTGGAGGACCGGGTCACGATGAAGACACCGGCGCCGTTGGTCGCGGCCCGGTCGAGGATGGGCTGCATGGCCGCCAGTCCCAGGTACGGGGTGATGGTGATGGCATCGACCGGTATCGCCGCCCCGGCGCCGAGGTACGCCTCGGCGTAAGCCTCGTTGGTCGAGCCGACGTCACCACGTTTGGCGTCGAGAAGGACGAGCACTTCCTCGTCGCGACAGGCCTCGATCAGCCGGGCCAGGCTGCGCATGCCCCGCCAACCGTGGCGCTCGTAGAAGGCCGCTTGCGGCTTCACGATGCCGACGGCGGCCACAGCGGCGGCCACGGCGATGTCGACGAAGCGCTCCAGGCCGTCGGGCGTGTCGCCCAGACCCCATTCGAAGAGCAGGTCACCCGACGGATCGAGGCCGAGGACGAGTGGACG
>DATNJD010000142.1:0-6045 GCA_035604075.1 Acidimicrobiales bacterium | reverse complement strand
TGAAGAAGCAGACCCACGACACGGCCATGCTCTACGGGCTCACCGACCGCGGCACTCTGGAAGCGGGCAAGGTGGCCGACGTCAACATCATCGACTACGAGAATCTTCAGCTCGGCACGCCGAAGATCGTGGCCGATCTCCCGGCCGGCGGCCGCCGACTGGTACAGGACGCCACCGGGTACGTGGCCACCATCAAGTCGGGTGCGACCACATTCGACGGCGGCAAGGACACCGGGGCGCGGCCCGGGGTCCTACTGCGCGGCGCCCGCTGACGCCCCGACCCAGCTTTCGTTCCCGCTACTGATCAGCGGCCCCGCCACTGCGGCGGGCGGTGCTCCAAGAAAGCCTGGCGACCCTCGCGGGCATCGTCGGACGCCATCACGGCCTCGATGGCCCGGGTGCTCAACGACCATGCCCTCTCGTCGGGAGCCGTGCACGCTTCGAGGAGCCCCAGACTCTGGCGCACGGCCACCGGTGCATTGGCGCAGATCCTCTCGGCCAGGGCCAGCGCCCCGGCGAGGGCCCCGCCCGGTTCGGTCACGGCATTGACCAAACCGTGACGCTCGGCCCGGGTGGCGTCGATGGGATCACCGGTGAGCACGATCTCCTTGGCCACGTTGAGCGGCAACGCCCGAGCGGACCGGAACACCCCCCCGTACAGAGCCAGTAGTCCCCGCCGCACCTCGGGCAGGCCGAAGGTGGCCGCGCTCGAGGCCACCACCAGGTCGCAGGCCAGCACGATCTCCATACCCCCGCCGACGGCGGGACCTTCGACGGCGGCGATCAGCGGCTTGGACCTCCGGCGCCGGATGATCCCGTAGGGTCCACCCCTCTCGGTACCGGGCCCAGACCCGACGCGCAGATCGGTGCCGGCGGAGAAGACCTGCGTCCCACCCGTGATCACCCCGACCCACAGGTCGTCGTCGTCCTCCAGCTCGTTCAGGCCTCCGTCGATACCGAGGGCGGTCTCCTCGTCGATGGCATTGCGCTTCGCCTCGCGTCGCAGGGTGATGACAAGGACACGACCATGGCGCGTCCGCTCAACGGGCACGGGAACCTTCGTTCATAGACCGTCGAGCATACGGCGGTTGCCTCAACGCCTCGCTCGCTCTTGCGGGGCGTATCCCGTGATCTCCTCCTCGACCGCATGGGGGCCGAGCCCGCTATTCCCCGGGTGATAGCGGGTCCCCGGGGATAGCGGGCTCGGGCCGGCGCTGGGAACCGGCGTGCCCCATGCAGGCGTCAGGGAGCGGGAGTGAGATAGGTAAAGAGGTCGGCCGAGCTGGTCGCGCTCGTTCCGTTGGCATTGGTCACGGTGACATCGACGATCCCCGTGCCGGGGGGCGAGGTCGCCGTGATGGCGTGTCCGGAGTTGATGGTGAACACCGCCGGCGTGGAACCGAAGTCGACGCCCGTGACCTTCGAGAAGCCCGAGCCACCGATGGTGACGGTCGTCCCGCCGTCAGTCGAACCGTGATTCGGAACCACCAGGGTCACCTTCGGCACGTTGAGCACGTAGGTGAAGAGGTCGGACGGGTCGGTGGGGCTCGTCCCGTTGCTGTCGGTCACGGTGACGTCCACCGTCCCGGTCCCCGCCGGAGAGGTGACCACCATCGAGTTGTTGGAGTCAATCGAATCGATGGTGCCGGCGGTGGCGCCGAAGTGCACGGCCGTGACCCCCGACAGGTCGGTCCCGAAGATCGTCACCTTCGTCCCGCCGTTCACCGAGCCCCGCTTGGGGGCGAGCATCTGCACGGTGGGAACCCGCAGGACGTAGGTGAATTGGTCCGCAGGGCTGGTGCTACTCGTCCCGTTCGGAGAGGTGACGGTGATGTCGACCGTCCCCGTCCCCGCCGGCGACGTGGCCACGATGGCGTGGTCCGAATTCACCGTGAACGATTCGGCCTCGTTGGGGCCGAATTGCACCGACGTGGCGCCGCTGAAGTTCTTTCCCACGATGGCCACCGTGGTGTCACCGGTGGTAGGTCCGTGAGCGGGAAGCACCTTCGTGACCGCCGGCACGTGGGCGTCGTAGTGGTAGAGGTCGGCACCGGCCGACGCCGGGACGCTCGTCCCGTCCGGCGTGACCACGGTGACGTCGACGGTGCCAATACCGGGGGGAGACACAGCCGTGATCACCTTTGATGAATTGACGGCAAAGACCGATGGCGTGGAACCGAAGTCCACGGCCGTCGCTCCGCTGAAGTCGGTCCCGATGACCGTAACCTTCTTGCCGCCGGCTGTCGGGCCGTGATTGGGGACGACGGCGATGACTGTGGGCGTCGATGTCGCCGACGCGATACCCGGCACGGCGGCGATGAGGCCGATCGGGAGCGCGGCCGCGCAAAGCAAGAGCGAGAGCCTCTTCATGGGTGATCCTCCGGTCTTCATGGACCGCATACCGCGGCCCACGCACTTCTGCGAACATCGCCTTCTTGCGGCGCATTCGTGCTGCTTCAACGACAAAGCGGCAGCGGGCGTTACGACGTCTTCAGAAAAGGCACGGAACGCACTGAGCCCGACCCGGCTCTCGAAAAGCCCTCTGTTACTCTCGGAAAGTGCGCCGGTGCCTTCCGATCCTCCTCGCTATGGTTGCCATCGCCGCCACCGCGTGCGGGTCGTCGGCCCCCTCGGCCCCGACCCGGGCGCCGCTACCGGCCGGGACGTTTCCGTCGAAAATCTCGAAGATGGTCTGTGCGGTGGAGGCCCAGAATGAGCTCACCCAAGTGCTCGGTGTGCGCGCCGTGGTGCAGACGCCCACATGGGTCGATCACCTCTACTTGTGCCACTACCAGTACCCGAACGGGGTCTTGACCCTCTCGGTCAAGGAGCTCTCGAGTTGGCCCCAGACCTACGCCTGGTACGACATGCTCGGACGCCAGTTGGGTGACGTCGGCCATTTGGGAAACCTCGGACAAGGGGCCTTCACCACCAGCAACGGATCGGTCGTCGTCCGCAAGGACTGGAAGATCCTCACCGTCCAGATCTCCGGCCTCCCCCCCCAATTCGGGGTCCCCGCCACCAGTCGGGCCGATATCGCCGACACCGTGTCGGACGTGATCCTGGGCTGCTGGGCCGGGGACTGAAGCGCCCACCGGACACCGGGGCTCGCGACAGAGCCCCCCTCGAGAGGGGGGCTCGTCATGACGAGGACAGGCGACTGCTCCGCCGGGATGGTGTCAGGCCGTCGACTGCAGAAGGGCGAGGCACATCTCGTCGGATGACCCGTCGCCCCAGGTGACGAAACGGGGCGGGAGCTTCCGCAGCTGGGGGAGCTTCTGACGCAGCGTCGGGTCGTACGTGCAGGTGACCTGCACGACGTCGCCGGGGTGGGTGGCCACCGGCGTGGCCAGATCGTACGAACGCTGGTAGTCGAAGTTGTAGTTGGTCACGTTCAGCAGCACCTGCTGGTCCGGCTTCCCGGGATTGAGCACGATCTTCATGCCCCGCCCGAGGAGGTGCATGTGGGCCGTCACCCGAACGATGTGCCCCGTTCCAATGGGCCAGTCGCAGCTCGTCGTGTCACCGGCGGGAGGATTGTCGGGATTACGGCCACAGACCCGCTCGATGGTGTTCACGAAGCCGACCTGCTCCGGCCCGAAGCGGTGGGCCAGGTCCGCCAGTGATGCCGTCCGATTGCACAGCGGGCCGGTCACGCCGGCCGGGCACGGGATGTCGGGCGGGGCGGGCAGGAGATCGAGCTTGAGGGGCTGCAGCGGCGTCGAGGAGGGCACGGTGTTGAGAACCAGCTTGACCCTCACCGGTGCGTCGCCGCGCAGCAGGTTGTAGTGGACCTGCATCACCACCATGCTGCCCTTGGGGAAGTACACGCCCGTCCCCTTGGGCAGCACGTCGCGCCCGTGGCCCGGCGCCCAGGCTGACAGCCACGGGGTGTTCGAAATCTGGGCCAGGCCCGTCCCCGGAAGCGCCGACTCCCCGAAACACGTCCATCCCTTCCCGTTCTGGTCGGCCGCCTTGGCCGCCGTGGCGAGCGCCGGTGGCACCTCGAACAGGATGGCGTGGTGGACATCGACCCCCTCGGGGAAGAACTGGCTGGCCACGATGAAGGAGTTGGCCTTTACATGCGGGTTGACCAGCGTGCAGTGATAGTCGTCGGTGGCCCCCGGGGGCGCCTTCGGCTTGTAGGGGTGGGCCGCCTGCAGCGTGATCGTCGTCACCTTGGGCGACACGGCGGTGGCCGATGTGGTGATGGCCACCGATCCCCCGGCGACGATGGCGGTTGCGGCGATGACAAAGGCGACGCCGCGGCGCGCTGAACCCATTTTCCCCATGCCGAAACGCTAGCCTTTTTGCGATCAGCGCGCAGGGCGGCAACAGGCTGCGGCCCTGGTCACGACGTCCGACGAGGAGGTGAGGGCCTCGTGTTCGGGGGCCCGAGTCCCTCCCCGGGCGCGCCATGTCGCCCGCCCCGCGCCGCCGGTAGTCTGAATCACCAGCGTGTGAGGCATCGTCCGCTCGGGAGGTGCATTCCGGCCGGGGTGAGGCATGGCGACGAGCATTCAGACGATGGGGGCCATCGGCGTGACCGGGGGACGCCGCAGCGCCCTGGTGGCGGACTGGCAGGTCCCCGACCGCCGTCGCATCCTCCAGCTGGCCCTGGCCACGACCTGGTTGCTCGACTCCGTCCTGCAATTCCAGCCCTTCATGTTCACCCGGGCCTTCGGCACTCAGATGATCGCCAGCATGGCCCGCGGCAACCCGGCCGGGCTGGCCCACCAGATCAGCTGGGCCGGACAGGCCATCGGCCGCCACCCCGAGGCCAGCAATACCGTCTTCGCCCTCGTCCAACTCTTCATCGCCCTCGGCATCGCCTGGCGCCCCACGGTGAAACTCGCTCTGGCCGGATCGGTGGTCTGGGCCCTGGCCGTCTGGTGGATCGGCGAAGGTCTCGGGCGCGTCCTCACGTCGCAGGCGAGCACGATCACCGGTGCTCCGGGCGCCGTCATCCTGTACGCCGTCTTGGCTGTCTTACTTTGGCCGCGCGACCGTGACCCGTCGCCGGCGCCGTTCGTCGCCGCCCGCTCGCTCGGAGCGCCGACAGCCCGGGTCGTCTGGTTCGCCTTGTGGGCCGGCCTCGCCTACTGGACGCTCCAGGGAGTGGACCGCTCCTCGCAGGGCCTGCACAACGCCATCGGGGCGATGGCCGCCGGACAGCCGCACTGGCTGGCCTCTCTCGACACCTCGGCCGCCCGCCTGGTGGCCCACCGAGGTCTCGAATTCTCGATCGTCCTCGCCGTTGTCTTCCTCATCGTCGCCGTGGGCACCTTCCTCCCGACACCGGCGGCGCGCGCCACCATCGTGGCGGCCATCGCCCTGTCGACCATCATCTGGGTCGTCGGTCAGGATTTCGGTGGCGTGTTCTCGGGCTCCGGCACCGATCCCAACTCCGGCCCTCTTCTCATCCTGCTGGCTGCCGCCTTCTGGCCGTCGCCGGAGCGGACCGGAGTGCCGGCCGCACCGGCCTCCGTGCAGGTCGGGGGGTAACCGGTGCAACCCACCTGGCTCGTCGACATCCTGGCCGGCGTCATGCTCGCCACCTCGACCTACTGCGTGGCCCGACTGGTGGTCGCGAGATCGTGGGGACGGGCGCTTCATCAGGATGTGAACCTGGCCCACATGGCCGACGGCGTGGCCATGGCGGGGATGCTCGACGCGACCTTCAGGACCCTTCCGAACGGGGTCTGGGAGATCGTGTTCGGGACCATGACCGTCTGGTTCGCGTCACGTGGCGCACGCTTCGTCGTCCGTCGCGGGGTCGGAGGAGTCGACGACGATCATGTCCACCATGTGACGCACTATCTGTCGCATCTGGTCATGTCGGGCGGCATGCTCTACATGTTCGTCGAGACCTCGGCGCCGGCCGCCGGCTCCGCTGCGAGGTCTGGAGCCATGTCTGTCATGGGCAGCGCCGGGGCAGGCGCGTCAAGCCTGGCGCTCCTTGCCCTCCTCTTCGTGCTCGTCCTCTTTGCATCCGCCGTCTGGCACGCCGATAGCTTGACCAGATTCACGACCACCCGGACCGCG
>DATNJD010000141.1:0-10332 GCA_035604075.1 Acidimicrobiales bacterium | reverse complement strand
CGTCGAGGTGACAAGCGGACGGGTGGTCGACCATGTCGGTGACGATCATGAGGGTTCCCTCGTGATCGTCTGCCCGGGCGACGCCCATACCGGGCTCGGTGGCGCCGTGGGAGCGGCTCTCGCCCATGCCCCGGTGCGGAGGTGCCGGCTGCAGATGATGCAGACGGCACCGACCGATGAGATCCTGGCCACGTCCGTGGCCGATGGCGACTCGATGCGCTACTACCCGGCGTTCGACCTGCCGGGGCGGACCAGGCTTCCCGTCGCTCCGGACGAGACGATGTCGTCCGGGATGCAGCTGCTGCTCGTGCAGCGCGCCGCCGGTGGGCTCACCATCGGCGACACCCACGTCTACGAGGAGCCCTTCGATTTCGCCGTCGAGGAGTTCCTCTACGAGCGGCTTCGGCAACGGGCTGAGGAGATCCTGGGCTGGTCGCTGCCCCCCGTGGTACGCCGGTGGGCAGGTGTCTACTCGGCGGCCATCGACGACCGGGTCTGTGTCCGGGAAGAGGTCGAGAGCGGGGTGGTGGTGGTCACCGGTCTGGCCGGACGGGGGATGACGCTCTCGCCCGCCATCGCCGAGCAGACGTGGGACCGGCTCTGGCCATGACATCCGACATTCAGCTCGTGGCCCTCGACATGGCGGGGACCACCGTGTCCGACGACGGTGTCGTCGAACGTGCCTTTCGCCACGCCCTCGACGACGTCGGCGGCCTGCCCGACGACAGTGCCGTGGGCGATCCGCACGAATTCGTGATGCGGACCATGGGCCAGTCGAAGATCCTCGTCTTCACCGACCTCTTCGCGGGCGATACGGCGAAGGCGCACAGGGCCAACATCGCCTTCGAAGCCGCCTACGACGGCGCCATCGACCGGGGCGAGATCGGCCCGCTGCCCGGGGCGGCGGCCGCCATCGCCGAGTTGCGGGCGGCGGGGATCCGGGTCTGTCTCACCACCGGCTTCGCGCCGGCCACCCGTGACAAGATCCTCGACACCCTGGGATGGACCGGATCGGTCGACCTGGCGCTCTCGCCCGGTGACGCCGGGCGGGGACGCCCATGGCCCGACATGATCCTGACCGCTGTTCTGCGGCTCGGGATCGACGACGTCCACGGTGTGGCCGTAGCCGGCGACACCGCCAGCGACCTCCTGGCCGGCTGGCGGGCCGGGGCCGGCATCGTGGCCGGCGTTCTCACCGGGGCGCACGGACGGCCCGAACTCGAGGCCGCCCCCCACACCCACATCCTGCCCGCCGTGTCAGACCTGGCCCGGCTGGTCCTCTCGTGACCAGACTCGGGCGAACCGACTCGGAGGTCCCGGCGTGAACGTGCTCCTTCTCATCCTCGACGGATTGTCACCCCGACACGTCCGGCCCGATGTCATGCCCGCCCTGACGGCCTTGGGCGAGGCGGGCGGCTGGAACCGGGAGGGCGGGTTGGGCGTCATGCCCGCCTCCACCTATCCCAATCACGCCACGTTCGTGACCGGGGCGCCACCGGGCCTCCACGGGCTGTGGTCGAGCAAGATCCCCTCGCCCGCGTTCACGCCGGAGCCGGGTGCGGCCGCCCCTCTGGTCGAAGTCTGGGACGTCGGACCCAGGACGCCGACACTGTTCGACGCCTGCCGGCGAGCCGGGAGGTCGACCGCGGCGGTGTTCGGGGACCATCACCTGGTGGGCGCCATGGGGGCGGGCGCCGCCGATCTGTCGTGGCCCGAAGGGGGCGCCTTCGGCCCCGAGATCGCCCGCGACGCGCTCGAGTACGCCGACGACGCGGTGACGGCCGAGCAGATCGCCCAGGCCATCGGTCGGAGCCCCGACCTCGTGGTGGCCCAGTTGAACGGTCCCGACACATCGGCCCATCTCTACGGACCCGACAGCGACGAGGCCTTCGAGGCCTACCGATGGAACGACGCCGCCATCGCCCGGGTCCGCCTGGCCCTCGAGCCGCGGTGGGAGGACTGGGTGGTGATGGTGGTGAGTGACCACAGCCAGGAGGACGGTCAAGGCGAATCGATCGACCTCGACGCCGCCGCCCACCGGGCCGGGGTCGAGACCCGGGTGATACGTGATGGATCGGCCGCCATCATCACCGGGGAGGGGGGCCGTGACCCGCGCTGGCTCGACGACGTGGGGGCGGTGGTCGGCACCGAACCGCTGGCCGACGACACCGTCGTGGCCTGGGGACGGCCCGGGAGCTCGTTCGGTGAGTTCCCGTGGGGCATCCCCGGCATCCACGGCAGCCCTCGGACCTTGCCTCAGGTGGCGGTGGTGTCGGGAGGCCACGGTGCCGTCGACGCGCTGGCCGAGTGGGTCGAGGAGTCACCGCCGCCGGGGACCGCGTGGGCCGGCAAGATCGCCCGCCTTCTCGACCTGCCGGCGGACAGCGGGATCCCGGCGTAGCGCTACATCTGGTCGGGAGCCGAGATCCCCAGCAGGTCGAGGCCCTGGGCGAGCACGTGGGCGGTCAGATCGGACAGGGTCAGACGGCTGCGGCGCAGTTCGTCCGTCGGTGCCTTCAAGACCGGGCAGTTCTCATAGAAACCGGTGAAGGTCGTGGCCAGGTCGAAGAGGTAGCCACACAACCGCGACGGACTCCACGTCGCCAGCGACGACTTGACGGCGTCGTTGAAACCGAGAAGGGCCAGTGCCAGCTCCCGTTCCGCCGGCTCGGTGAGCAGGGGGGCGGTGCCGGCGGGAGGGACGTCGACGTTGCCGCGTCGGAAGATGGAGCGGATTCGGGCGTGGGCGTACTGGAGATAGGGAGCGGTGTTCCCCTCGAAGGCCAACATGCGCTCCCAGTCGAAGACATAGTCGCGTAGGCGGTCGGTGGAGAGGTCGGCGTATTTGATGGCACCGATGCCGAGCATCGTGGCCACCGACCGCCGGGTGGCCTCGTCCAGATCGGGGTTCTTCTCGGCGATGGCGGCGTCGGCGCGCTGGACGGCCTCGTCGAGCAGATTGACCAACCGGATGCGGTCCCCCGCCCTCGTCTTCAGGATCTTGTGGTCAGCGCCCTGGACGCTGCCGAAGGAGACGTGCGAGGCGCGCACGTCGTCGTGGAGCCAACCCGCCAAGGAGGCGGCGGCGAAGCACATCTCGAAGTGCTGGGCCTGGGGGGCACCGACGACATACAGGATCGAAGTGGCACCGAGCCTGGTCACTCGGTCGCGGATGGCAGCCAGGTCGGTGGCGGCATAGCCGTAACCGCCGTCCGACTTCTGGACGATGAGGGGCAGCGGGTCGCCGTTTCTGTTGGTGAATCCGGGAGGAAACACGCAACGGGCCCCGTCGCTCTCCACCAGAAGGCCGAGGGCGTCGAGGTCGCTCACCACGTCGGCCAGCATGGGGTTGTAGAAGCTCTCGCCCACGATGTCGTCGTCGGTGAGCAGCACACCGAGCTTGGCGTAGACCTCGTCGAAGTAGCGGACGCTCTCCGCCACCAGGATCCGCCACAGCCGTAGGGTCTCGGGATCGCCGGACTGCAGCAACACGACCCGGGCGCGGCTGCGCTCGCGGAAGGCTTCGTCGGCGTCGAAGGAGGCGCGCGCCTGCCGGTAGAAGGTGTCGAGATCCCCCACCGACAGCTCGACGACCGCTTTCTCCTCACCGAGGTCCACGAGATGTTCGATGAGCATGCCGAACGGTGTACCCCAGTCCCCGATGTGGTTCTCGCGCCGGACGTGGTGGCCGACGAATGAGAGCATCCGAAACAAGGCGTCACCGATGACCGTGCCCCGGAGGTGGCCCACGTGCATCTCCTTGGCCACGTTCGGGCTCGAATAGTCGATGACGATGTTCTCCGGTTCCGCCAGGGGAACGCCGAGACGATCGTCGGCGGCCATGGCCGAAAGCTGGTCGGCGATGAAGGCCACGGCCAGGGTCACATTGATGAAACCGGGACCACTGACCTCGACTGTTTCGCAGAGGTCATCGAGGGATGCGGCGGCGACGATCTCCTGCGCCAGGTCCCGTGGTGGCCGGTTCAGGCGCTTGGCCAGGGCCAGGGCGCCGTTGGCCTGGAAGTCGGCGTGGTCCGACGGGCGCAGGACGGGGTCCGCTCCCGGCTCAACAGAATCGAAGGCCGCCCGGAGACGGGTCTCGAGCACGGTCCTCGTGTCGTCCATGGCCCATCTTCGCGCCCGCGGCAGACCGGTCCCGCCACCCGAGGGACGGTCAGAGGTGGTGACGGCGACAGACGTTGGAGCTACTGGGCGCTGCGAGCCTGCTTCTGGGCGGCCTGCTTCTCGTGCTTGGCCTGGCGCTTCTCTTTGAGCGACTTCCCGGGCTTCTTCGGTTCGGCCGTGGGTCGTGATTTCGTTGCCATGAGAGCAGCGTAGGCCCCCTGACGGCACCGTCGGTGCCAGGTGCCCCGACCGGGCGGGCGGCGCCCCCGACCGGGGCGGTACCGTCCTGGTCGTGCAGACACGACGGCTCGGGCGCACCGGACACCGGTCGTCGGTGGCCGTCTTCGGCGCGGCGGCCCTCTGGGGCTCGGACCCCGAGACCGCCGACCGGGTCTTCCGCTCGGTTCTCGCCGCCGGGGTGAACCATCTCGATGTCGCCCCGCGTTATGGCCGGGCCCAGGAGCTCCTCGGACCGCTCATCCCCGATGTCCGGGACCGGCTCTTCGTGGCGTGCAAGACCCAGCGGAGCAATCCCGACGGGGTGCGGGCGCAGATGGAGGAGTCACTGGCGTTGCTGCACTGCGAGCGGTTCGACCTCTACCAACTGCACGGCGTCACCGATCTGGCCGAGCTCGACGCTCGGGCCGGGGCGGTGCAGGCCATCCTCCGCGCCCGCGACGAGGGCCTGTGCCGGTGGGTGGGGATCACCGGCCACAACTTGACGGCACCGGCGGCCCACGCCGAGGCGCTGCGGCGCTACGACCTCGACACGGTCATGTTCCCCGTGAATCCCCGTCTGTGGGCCGACGACGACTACCGCCGCGACGCCGAGGCGCTGCTCGAGGAGGCGGCCGGACATGACGTGGGGGTGATGGCCATCAAAGCCGCCGCCGCTCGCCCGTGGGGCGAGAGGACCCGTACCGCCGGCACCTGGTACGAGCCATACACGGCGACGGACGACGTGGCACGCGGCGTGCGCTTCGCCTTGTCGGTGCCCGGGGTGCACGCCTTCTGCTCCCCCGGGGACACCGAGATCCTCGCCCTCGCCCTCGCCGCGGCCGAGAACTTCGTCCCCATGGACGAGTCCGAGCGCGCCGCAGCCAGCGCCGCCGTGCGCTCTGAAGTCCACATCTTCCCCATGCCCACAGGCTGACGGACGTGCTCCTCCTGGCCGCCGCTCCCGACCTCGACCACCACGACACCGGAGGCCGGCATCCGGAACGCCCGGCGCGGATCACGGCCGCCCTCGAGGGGATCGACGACGCCGGCCTGCGTGACGCCATCGTGGAACTCGCCCCCCGCCGGGCCGTGGACGAGGAGCTGACCCGCGTCCACCCCCAGGACTACCTCGACGCCGTGCAGGCCTTCTGCCGGGGCGGCGGCGGCGCCATCGACCCCGACACCGTGGTGGGGCCGGGGTCGTGGGACACGGCGTTGCTCGCCGCCGGCGGGGTCCTGGCCGCCATCGAGGGCCTCGACGCGGGCCGGGGCGAGACGGCCTTCGTGGCCGCCCGGCCTCCGGGACACCACGCGCTGGCCGAGCAGTCGATGGGGTTCTGCCTTATCAACAACATCGCCGTGGGCGCCGCGGCGCTGGCCGCGAGGGGGGAACGGGTGGTCATCGTGGACTTCGACGTCCACCACGGCAACGGCACCCAGGCCATCTTCTGGGACGATCCCCGGGTGCTGTACATCTCGACCCACGAATGGCCGCTCTACCCCGGGACCGGTCGGGCCGAGGAGACCGGCGGGCCCGGCGCCCCGGCCCTGACGATGAACGTCCCTCTGCCCGCCGGGGCCACTGGTGATGTGCTTCTGCGGGCGGCCGACGAGCTCATGGCTCCGGTGGTGGAGGGCTTCGATCCGACCTGGGTGCTCGTCTCGGCCGGCTTCGACGCCCACCGGGCCGACCCCCTGGCCGAGTTGCGGCTCACGGCGGGCGACTTCTCCGATCTGATGGGCCGGATCCAAGGTTTCGCGCCGGCCTCGGGCCGGACCGTCGTCGTGCTCGAGGGCGGCTACGACCTCGACGCCCTCCGGCTCTCCGTCGGGGCCACCTTGGCGCGCGTGCTCGACCGGGCCTACCGACCCGAGGCGTCCTCGGCCGGGGGCCCGGGCGGCTTCGCCATCGATGCCGTGCAGCGGATCTTGGATCAGACGCCGCGCTGACCACCGGGGCCCGGGTCCGCGCCGACCGATCGGCGCCGCGCGTCAGCGCAGGGAGGCGCCCCCGTCGACGGAGAGAATCTGACCGTTGATCCACTCCCCGTCCGCGGACGCCAAGAAGGCCACCATGGCGGCGATGTCCTCGGGCTCACCGAGACGCCACGAGCGCGTCCCGCGCAGGGCCAACTTCATGAATTCCTCGCTCAGCACCGAGCGCGGCCCCTCGGTGAGGACGAGCCCGGGGGCGACGGCGTTGGCCCGGACGTGCTGGCGACCCCACTTGGAGGCGACATGGCGGACCAGAGCGTTGATCCCGCTCTTGGAGACAGCGTAGGAGGGCCGCTCGGGCTCCCCCATGAAGGCGGCACCCGAGGAGGTGTAGACGATGGCCCCCCCGCCGCGCTTCAGGATCTCGGGCAGCACGGCACGGGTGCACAGGAGATGGCCGCGCAGGTTGACGGCCAGGGTCCGGTCGAAGGCGTCGAGATCGATGTCCAGAGCGTTCGTGTCGCGGCCCAAGGTGCCGGGCGAGAGGTCGGCGGCGTTGGCATGGAGGATATCGACGCCGCCGTAGGTGGTGACGGCCAGGGCGACCATGTCGGCGACGGACCGCTCGTCCGAGATGTCGACCCGCACCGAGACCGCCGTCCCCCCCGCGGCGGTGATCTGCTCGGCCACCACCCACGCCGCCTCGCCGTTCAGGTCGCCGACCACGACCGAACACCCTTCTTCGGCCAGCCGCACCGACGTGGCCGTTCCTATGCCCCCGGCGCCACCGGCCACGACCGCCACCTTGTCCTTCAGTCCCCGCATCACTTCTCCTGGGCGGCGCGCATCTTGCGGATGCCGCCGTTCACGGCATCGGTGATCAGCCGGTCGTTGTCCTTCGAGATGAATCGGTGCACCCGGCGTTCGAACAGAGCCCGCATCACCGGATTGAAGGCGTGGTAGGTCTCGGAGAAATGGATGCGGGTGCGACCGCCGGGCAGGGCCTCGAAGCGGGTCCGCCCCTCGGCCACCGACCACAGGGGCTTGCCGATGGCGTCGTACTTCCACGACTCGCACGGCGTCACCTCGGTCAGCCATTCCCAGGAGTAGCCGACGCCGCCGGTCATCAGGTACCGGGGGACCCGGAACTTGCAATGGCGGATCAGGCCCTCACCGACCTCGTCGCCCGGGTGCAGGATGTCGATCTTCACCCCGTCGTGCTCGGGCCGGCTCTGGCGGTAACCCCAGAAGAGCTGCCACACCTCCTCCGGGGTGCCGTCCACCTCCACCGAATACTTGTGCACCTGCATTGCGTGAGTGTCTACCCGCCTCGGCTCACCAGGGCGAACCGAACGTGTCGCGGTGGGCCTTCTCGGCGACAGGCAGCCGTTTGGGCGGCCCCAGGGACCGGGCCGGCCACCCGAGGGGGACGACGGCTATCGGCTCGACCTCGAAGGGGAAGCCCACGATCTCGGCCAGCTCGTCGCCGAAGACCAACGGGAGGGTGGTGAGAGCGGACCCGAGACCGAGAGCCCCCGCGGCCAGCAGCATGTTCTCGACGGCCGGGAAGACCGAGGCGGCCAGGACCCTTCGGTCACCGAGCCGGGTGTCCCCTCCCACCACGATCAGGACGGGAGCGTCGGCGATACCGCCCTGGGCGCCCCGATCGACCTCCTCGAGCAGCGTCGGGCTCAGACGGCGCTCGGAGTGCGACTTGGCCCCTCCCTCCCAGGCCCGGCGGTTGAGATCACCGATCGCAGCCCGCCGGTCGGGGTGGCGGACGACGACGAAGACCCAGGGCTGCTTGTTCTCGGCGCTGGGGGCGAAGGTGGCGGCCTCCAGGACGCGTGCCACCAGGGAGTCGTCCAGGGGATCGGGACGGAATGACCGGCAGGCGCGCTGGCGCAGGACCACGTCGAAGAACTCGGGCATGTCGTCCGGATCGTAGGCGTCCCCCGGGGACTGCGGGGTATCGTCCGGCATGACCGACCTGTTCTCCATCACCGGCAAGACCGCCCTCGTGACCGGCGGCGGACGCGGGATCGGACGGATGATCGCCGGTGGGTTCGTCGACGCCGGGGCGCGCACCTACATTTCGTCGCGCAACGCCGAGGTCTGCGACGCCGTGGCCGCCGAGCTGTCGGCGACGGGTGTCTGCATCTCGGTGCCGGCCGATCTGTCCACCGAATCGGGCTGCCGGGAGCTGGCGGCCGAGATGGGCCGACGCGAAGAACGTCTGCACGTGCTCGTGAACAACGCCGGCAACACCTGGGGGGCGCCCCTGGAGGAGTTCGACGACGCGGCGTGGGACCGCGTCCTCGCTCTCAACGTGAAAGGCGTCTTCCACACCACGAAGTTCCTGTTGCCTCTGCTCGAGGCCGCCTCCACCGAAGATGATCCCGCCCGGGTGGTGAACATCGGCTCCATCGACGGCATCCATGTGCCGGTGCTCGAGACGTACTCCTATTCCGCCTCCAAGGCCGCCGTCCACCAACTGACGCGCCACCTGGCCAAGAAGCTGGCGCCTCGCATCACCGTCAACGCCATCGCCCCGGGACCGTTCCAGTCCAAGATGATGGCCGCCACCCTTGAGGCTTTCGGCTCCCAGATCGCCGCCAATGCCCCCATGAAGCGGATCGGGCGGCCCGACGACATGGCCGGAGCCGCCATCTACCTGGCCTCGCGTGCGGGCGCCTTTCTGACCGGTGTCATCCTCCCCGTCGACGGCGGCATCGCCACCGTCGGATAACGAAAGGAGCCCCCATGCGGCTGAGCACCATGCTCGACTACTCCCGGGGTGTGAAGCAGTCCCTCGACGCCGTCGTCGATCTGGAACAGGCGGGGCTGGACATCGTCTGGGTGGCCGAGGCCTACGGCTACGACGGTCCCAGCCAGTTGGGCTACCTGGCGGCTCGGACCGAGCGGATCGAGATCGGTTCGGCCATCCTTCCCATCTACTCGCGCACCCCTGTGCTCACGGCCCAGACGGCCGCCGGGCTCGACGCCGTGAGCGAGGGCCGCTTCATCCTCGGTCTCGGCGCCTCGGGACCCCAGGTCATCGAGGGCTGGCACGGTGTGCCCTATACCGAGCCCCTCGAGCGGACGCGCGAGATCGTGGACATCTGCCGCCGGGTGTGGCGCCGCCAGGTGATCACCAACGACGGCCTCTACAAGATCCCCCTTCCCCCCGGTCAGGGCACTGGGCTCGGGAAGCCCCTCAAGCTCATCACCCACCCCGTGCGCGAGGCCATTCCCATCTGGATCGCCTCCATGGGTCCGAAGAACGTGGCCATGACAGCCGAAGTGGCCGACGGCTGGTTCCCCTTCCTCTTCATCCCCGAGAAGGCGGCCACGGTGTGGGGGCCCGCTCTCGAGGCCGGTCGGGCCAAGCGCGCCGCCGGGCTCGGGCCACTCGAGGTGGCGGCCGGCGGTATCGTCGCCATCGGCGACGGCCTCGAGCATCTGCGCGATCTCGGTCGGGGCATGACGGCGTTGTACGTCGGTGGCATGGGGGCGCGGGGCCGGAACTTCTACAACACCCTGGTCCGGAACTACGGCTACGAGAAGGAGGCCGAACTGATCCAGGACCTCTACCTCGACGGCAAGAAGGAAGAGGCGGCCGCGGCGGTGCCGGCCGAACTGCTCGAAGAGACCTCCCTCATCGGTCCGCCCAGCTATGTGAAGGAACGCATCGCCGCCTACCGGGAGGCGGGGGTGACCGTGTTGAACGTCATGCCCATCGGCGCCGATCCCCTGGGGACGCTCCGGCAGTTGAGCGAGTGGGTCCGATGAGTGCGGCCCCCCGCAACCGACGGCTCGTCCTGGCCGAGCGACCGAGCGGCATGGTCGATGAGAAGACAGTCCGGCTCGAGGACGGCCCCGCCCCCGATCCGGGCCCGGCCGAGGCTCTCGTCCGGGTCCGCTATCTGTCCATCGATCCCACCATCCGGACCTGGATGAACGACGCCCCCGGCTACCTGCCGGCCATCGCCATCGGTGACGTCGTGCGCGGCGGGGGCATCGCCGAGGTGGTGAAGAGCGGCAATGACCGGT
>DATNJD010000140.1:0-4563 GCA_035604075.1 Acidimicrobiales bacterium | reverse complement strand
GACTCGAACATGATGCGTCCCTTCCGGCGGGTGACCATCCGGTTCGGCCCGCCGCTCGACCTGACGCGTTTCGAGGGGACGTCCGCGTCCGACCCGCTCACCCTGCGGGCCGTGACCGACGAGTTGATGTTCGAGATCCGTCGGCTGTCGGAGCAGACCTACGTCGACCGCTACGCCAAGCGCCACGGCGTGGTGGGTGGGTCCGACATCGCCGCCGTGGGGGCGGCGGCGGGCACCGACGTCGGACCGGCGTCGCCGCCCCCGGCCGACTCGTCCGAGTCCGCCGCCTGACGGCCGCCGCCCCTAGCCGAAGGTGAAGTCGTAGGCCTGGATGCCGGGGGACGCCTTCAGCGTGACGACGGACGTCTGGTACGCACCTTGGATGAGGGTGTACAGCCGGGGGAGCCCGGACACGGTGATCGTCTTCGTCGGTTCCCCTTTTGCGGCGACGTCGAGGGTGCCCGTACCGCCGAGCACCAGATAGACGTCGTCGGCCTCGAAGGACAATTCGATCTGGGCGGCCGTCCCCGCCGTCACATCCTCCGGTCCCGCCGTCCATGTCCCCCCGAGGGCGAAGTAGTCCTGGGGGAGCGACGACGGGAACTGGTAGCTCGACGGCTTGTCGGGCAGGATCGACGGGTTGGCGATGTTCGGCAGTTCGTACTTGTAGCCCAGGTACGTCTCGCGGGTCAGGAGGTTCATGGGTGTCCGGTCGGGCACCCCGGTCGGAGAGGGAAGACGCACTCCCGGGTGCGCCGCCACGAGAAGCTTCCGGATGAGTGATTCGGTGACCGTGTAGGCGCCTTCACCGACATCCACACTTCGTACCCGGCCGGTGGAGTCGATCAGGTAGTCGGACGGCCAGCCCTGATTGTCGTAGGCGTCCCACGTCTTGTAGTCGTTGTCGACGGCGACGGGGTAGTCGACACCCAACTGGTGCGAGGCGGTGACGACGTTCGACACCACGTGCTCGAAGGCGAACTCGGGGGTGTGCACACCGACCACCTCCAACCCGTCTGCGTGATAGCGGCTGTACCAGGCCTCGACGTGGGGCAGAGATCGCTGGCAATTGATGCAGGAGTAGGTCCAGAAGTCGACGATCACCACCTTGCCCTTGAGCGCGGCCACCGTCAGGGGTCCGTCGCCGGGGGTGTTGAGCCATTTGGTCACCCCTTTGAAGGCGGGGGCCGGTCCGCACTCCTCGAGCGTCGTCCCCGTTCCGGTGGCGCAATTCGACAGCGACTGGGGGACCTCGCCCGTCGCGTCGACCGCCGCCAGCTGTCTCCGGGCGTAGGAGTTCCTTTCGATCGAGTTCTGCAATGCGTTCGTGTAACCGGGTACGGCCGTCTGTAGGCCGTTGGCCCAGTTGAAGGTAAGGACCAGGACCATGAGCAGCAGAACCAACCCACCGATACGACGGGCCAGGTCGGCGTGCGAGCGGAAGCTGGCCACCCGTTCGGTGACACGCTGGCCGGCCAGGGCGATGGCGAGGAGGGGAACGGCCGCCCCGAGGGCGAAGTCGGCCGTCAGGACCACGCTGGTGAACCCCACACGGTGATTGGCACCGACCACGGTGATGGCGGTGAGCACGGGCCCGGCACACGGGACGAAAAGAGCGCCGAGACCAAGACCGAGGACGAAGGGGCCTCTGTTGGTCGTGGCTTGACGCCGGCCGACACGGGCGAAGGGCCGCTCGATGAAGCCTCCCAAGGCTGGGATCAAGAGGCCGACGGCAACGAGGCCGAGGATCGCCAGTCCCGCGTCGCGTAGTAGGTCCTGCGGGAGGTGCAGCGCGCTCAGCACCTCGGACCCGAAGAGGATGGTGACGCTGAAGCTGACGATCAGACCGCCGATGATGGCGAAGGCGCGGCGGCGTTGGGCCCGGTGGATCTCGGTCGCCCCCGTCAGGGACCCCTCATCGACAAGCGCCGGGCCCGTGGTGCTCGCCACCAGGATCACCGGGAGAACGGGGAGGATGCAAGGCGAGATGCCGGCCACGATCCCGGCGACGAAGGCGATCAGGTACAGCAGGAACACGACGAGCTCGTCCTTTCGCCGGGCCGGCGGAGTCTTCGGACCGAGTCATCGTACGGAGAGCGGGCTGAGAAAGGGCATCGGGCGCCCCGCCTGTAGTGTCGGGTCCATGTCGGTGAATGCCGCCGAGACGGGAGCACGGGCCGCCGGCATTCCGCCGCAACTCTCGAAGGCCCAGATCCGGCTGGTCATGGTGGGCCTGCTTCTCGGCCTTCTCCTTGCCTCGCTCGATCAGACGATCGTGGCCACCGCCCTCCCCACCATCGCCAGTGATCTGCACGGCCTCTCCCATCTGACCTGGGTGGTCACCGCCTACCTGTTGGCGTCCACGGCGTCGACGCCTCTGTGGGGGAAGCTCGGCGACCAGTACGGCCGCAAGGTCTTCTTCCAGGCGGCCATCGGCATCTTCATCGTGGGATCGATCCTGGCCGGTCTCAGCCGGGACATGGTCGAGCTGATCGCCTTCCGCGCCATCCAGGGCCTCGGCGCCGGGGGACTGATCGTGGGGGCGATGGCCTCGGTCGGCGACGTGGTCTCACCGCGCGAGCGCGGTCGGTACCAAGGGGTCTTCGGTTCGGTCTTCGCCGTCTCCAGTGTCATCGGTCCCCTGATCGGCGGCTTCTTCGTCGACCATCTCTCCTGGCACTGGATCTTCTATGTGAACGTCCCCATCGGCGTCGTCGCCCTGGTGGTGACGTCGGCGGTGTTGCCGGCCTCGGCCGTCCGCGTCCACCACGTCATCGACTACGTCGGCACGGCCGTTCTGGCCACGGCGGCCACGGGCCTGATCCTCCTCACCAGTCTGGGGGGGAACACCTATCCGTGGTTCTCGGCCCCGATCGTCATCATGGGAGTTGTGTCGGTCGTCCTCATCGTCGCCTTTCTCCGCGTCGAGCGCCGGGCGGCCGAACCCATCATTCCCCTGCCGCTGATGCGGAACCGGACGTTCGCCGCGACCTCGGCCATCGGCTTCGTGATCGGCTTCGCCATGTTCGGCGCCATCACCTTCCTGCCTCTCTACATGCAGGTCGTGAAAGGCGTGAGCCCCACCATTTCGGGGCTCCGGCTGACGCCGCTCATGGGCGGGCTCTTGCTGACCTCCGTGAGCTCGGGCCAGATCATCAGTCGTTGGGGTCGCTACAAGGTGTTCCCTGTCGTCGGCTCGGCCGTCACCACGTTGGGCCTCGTCCTGCTGTCGCGCATCAGCCCGACGACGGGTTCGCTCGAGCTGTCGGTCGGGATGCTCGTGCTGGGCCTCGGGATCGGCATGGTGCTCCCCGTGCTCGTGATCGCCGTCCAGAACGCCGTCGACTACAAGGACTTGGGCACGGCCACCTCGGGGACGACCTTCTTCCGGTCGATCGGCGCATCGTTCGGCGTGGCCATCTTCGGCGCCATCTTCTCCAACACCCTTCTCAGCAACGTCCGGCACGCCCTCGGGTCCGTCCGGCTGCCGGCCGGCCTGTCGATCACCGGTGGGGTGAGCCCGGCCCAGTTGAAGGCGCTGCCCTCTGCCGTCCGTCATGTCCTCGTCACCGGCTACTCGCACTCCCTGCAGAGCGTCTTCCTGGCCGCCGTGCCCGTCGCCCTCGTGGCCTTCGTCCTCACCTGGTTCCTGCCCGAGGTGCCCCTGCGCCGCACCACCGAGGTGACGGACCCGGCCGACACCCTGGCGCCGACGTCCATCCCCCACACGAGCAGCTCGCGCGACGAGATCGCCCGCGCCTTAAGCGTCCTGGCCCGGCGCGAGAACCGGGCCGAGATCTACCGCTGGCTGGCCAACGAGGCAGGACTGGCGATCTCTCCGGCCGCCTGCTGGTTGTTGCTCCGCGTCGACAACCACGAGGACCGGACGGCGGCCGAGTTGGCCGACCATCTCCACGTTCCCGCCGCCGCCGTCTCGAGACTCGGCGACGAGCTCGACCGGTTGAACCTCGTCGACCTCGGTCCGCCCTCCGCCGACGGCCGCCATGACGACGGCCACCCCGAAGACAGTCGGCATCTCGCTCTCACGGTGACGGGCCGGGCCGCGCTCGACCGGCTCAGCGCGGCGCGCCGACGCGGTCTCGAGGACCTCCTCGTCGGCTGGTCGCCGCAGGAGCACGACGAGGTCGTCCAGATGGTGGCCCGCCTGGCGTCGGACCTCATGTCGAACGCGCTGGCCGACCCGGCCATGATGGCTCCACCGGCCGAGTCCGTCTGATTCGCCCTGGTCGTTCAAACTTGGTCGACCGGGGCCCATCGCAGGGAGCGCTCGACGGCGCCGCGCCAGCCGGCATGGGCGCCATCGGCGGCCACCGCCGAGGTCTCCGGCCCGAACGACCTCTCCCGTGTCCACAACGCCGACAAGGCGTCGGTCGATCCCCACACCCCTTCGGCCAGACCGGCCAACCAGGCGGCACCCAGAGCCGTGGTCTCGGCCGTGGCGGGACGCTCGACCGGCACCCGGATCTGGTCGGCCTGCATCTGCAGCAGGAGGTCCATCACCGACGCCCCGCCGTCCACCCGGAGCGCCGTCACGCCGCCGCC